>JADZFI010000047.1 GCA_020850025.1 Saprospiraceae bacterium | reverse complement strand
CGTCAGGCGTCGGAAAGACGGCTACCGTTACGGATGCTGTTGTGGTGCAGCCACCCGCCGTGGTTACGGTTACCGTGTAAACCGTACTATCCGTAATTCCGGAAACCACCGGGTTGGCCACTGCTGGATTGGATAAGCCATCGGAAGGCGACCAGGCATAGGTGTAGGAATTCACATTGGTGGCTGAAGCCGTAATGCTCAATGCGGTACTGCCGCCGCTGCAGATGGCCGGATCAGGGGTATTGACGTTGACGAGCGGATTTTCCAGATAACACCTTGAGTAGCGTGAGGCCTGCGGAATGAAACTGGCCGGTGCACTGTATTGCCATATCTGGTCGCCATTGGCGTTTATTTCATAGATTTTACCAGAGGTAGCCAGGCAGATCAGCATGTTTCCGTTGGGGAGTTGCTGGCTGCTGCTCATATTGCTGGAAAAGCCATTGGCCTGATGCCGGTAGCCAAACGTGGCCGGCAAATAAGCCTGGCCGGGGGTATGGGTATATTGGGTGCCATCCCAGGGTGGTTGAAACAGATCCACGGCAGAGACAGAGTTCGAAACGCCATAATTGTTAAATCCGCACAACCACCCGGCTCGCGGACAATCGGCAGGCACCCAGTGCGCGTCGTGCACTACGTTGAAATTGGTGGCCCCTGCGGCGCCAAAGGCTGCCGGATTTCCCCAGCGGTACAGGAAATCGCCGCCTTTCCCGGAATTGCCCCCGGCATGGGAAGCCGCCTGAGCAGTAGTAGTGCTGTGGTCAATTACCCACAATTCGTTGAGATAGTGAGAACTCACCACAATTTGGTCCAGTTCGGCATTGTAATCTATCCCGTTCATGTGCACCCAGTCGCGCCGGTTGCCGGAGTTGTTGTAATTGATGTTCAGCAATTCCGGGTGATCAATGATGGACGGCTGGTAGTTGTTCTTGGTCGGGTACAGATTTTGAACCAGGTGATCCCACAAGTGCCATTCCCAAACTATAGTGGCGGTATTCAAACCGGTGGGTTTAAGTTCGATGATCTTTTCCGTCCAGCGTTCCTGATTCACCGTAGCCCCGGCAGCCTGCACCTGCGCCGCCGTTTTGCGGACATAAACGATGAGCAGGACGTTACCGTTGGGCAGCGGACAAATGTCGTGGTGCGACACCTGATTGGCATCGCTTACGGTGTAATCGAATAGAAGGGCGCCGTTCCAGGCTACCTTTTGCACCCGGCCGCAAATACCGCCCCCCATGAAAGAGCTACCCGGAGCCACTACCGTTCTCCACAATTCACCGCCTTCGGTCATATAAGCAGAGTAACCAGTGTTGCCCGGCAAATTGCTCCATTGCTTCACCACCATATTGTTGGTGTCCAGCAATTGCACGGAATTGGTGTTTTGTCTGGCAACGAGGGTCACATACCCCCATTGTTGGCTGTATAAAGCATGACTGAACAGGCAAAACAGCGAAAACAGGAGCGGCAGGATTTTTTGCATAAGCAGGGTTAGAAGGTTAGGATGGAACAGATAGCCGAAAGATATCTGATCCCTGGCAAAAACATGACTTTTTAACAACCTGCCTTAACCTGACGGCATCTGCCGCGTCGACAACAGCGCAAGGCGTAAGAGGGCAACATACCCTGGGCTTGTAGTCAACCTCCTCAATCAAACACCCCCACCACCACGCCCTGAGAAGACGGAATGTTCCGCACCTGCATGGTTCTGTTGTTCAGCATCAACGGAATAGAGCCCTGTACGGTAGTGGGGAAAAACATATCCACCCCGTTCAAAAACGGGAAATTCCCGAATGTTCCCACCGGCGTCAGCTCTGTTTGCCCGTCGCCGTCGTCGTACAGGAAGTAAGTAATGGCCGTTTTGGACGGAGGGGCATATTGTGCCGTAGACAACTCGGAGCCTGCCACCATCAGCATATCTCGCTGGTGAATAACGGCCTGACTGGCAGAGAATACATTCACCACCGTTTGCAGGTCGTTTTTAGGCAATCCGGCCAGCAGGAGGCCGGCCAGTGAGGGCGGTGGCGGGATAGTGCGCAGATACACCAGGCTATTCAGGTGGGTAATGCCTTCCCGGAAATAGTGGATCACCCGCTGACTCGAATTGGGCGGGGTGGCCACAAATTCATAGGTAACCCCCGATTTGATGTTTTCCGGACCGTATTTGCCCTCTGCATTGGTGAAGAAAGTAAAATCAGGACTGGTGCTCAATCGCACTCCGGTAGCCGGATCTACTTCATATAATTCCACTTTGGCGTTCTCCAGCGGGGTATTTTCGCCGAAATACAGCACTTTTCCGGCGATGCACACCAGAGGGCCCTGTGGGGTGATGGAGAGCGTACCGGGCGTATTATTGTGAAAAAACTGCCAAACAGCGGCAAACGACTCCGGGCTGGTGGCAATCTGGTAGTGGTCTTTGCCTGGGATCATCACGTTTACAGCGCCCGGAATATCTCCGCCATCCACCACTTCGTCGCCGGTACTCCATAGGTTCAGGGTAGGCTCCTGACCATTGGGGCCGGCCGGGCCGGACTGAACGGAGGAGCCAATGTGCACATAACCATCTACTTTAGCCGCCCGAACCGGATCGGACAGGTAGGTGTAGCATACGCCGCCGGCGGCGCTGTGCCCCATTAACCGCACTTGTGTTGCTCCGGTTTCGGCCAGCACTTTATCAATGAACTGATCCAGCAATTGCGGGGTATTGCCTCCGAGCTGGTTCAGACTGTTCCAGTCGAATGCGTATAATTGCTGCCATTTATACCCGTTTGAGGTAAAAAGCTGGTGAAATTTGGTCCAGGTATCGCCCGAAGCGAGGAAACCGTGCACCATCACCACCGGGTAGATACAGGTATCGCACTGCACCGGAGAATCCGGCGGCGCAGGAGGATCGGTGAGGGCCAGGCTCTCGTTTTCCCCGCAAGCCAGGGAAAGTACCACCATCAGGAAGGCGAGAAGAATTCGGTTCATTTTGAGTAGTTTTTTAAAATGATATGGCAACTAAATTACCCCGCAATATCCAGCACCTACGCATATTTTTCAGCATGAAACCACTCCTGACTGCATTTTTCCTACTGCTTGGGTATACCACCCAGCTCCATGCCCAGCCCGGCTGCCCCGATCCGCAGGCGCTGAACTACAACGCCGTGGCCGGCAGCAACGACGGCTCCTGTGTATATCCGGTTACCAGCTACTCCCCCACCCTCAAAGCGAAGCTCAACGGCGATTTGAAGGAGGTCAGCGGACTCACGCAGGCGGGCGGGCGCTGGTGGGCGCACAACGACAGCGGTGACAACGAGAAGTTTTACCGGGTAAATCCGGAGAACGGCAATCTTCCACAACTGATTGAGCTGAAAAATGCCAAGAATCGCGACTGGGAAGACATCGCTGCCTCGGGCGACACCCTGTACATCGGCGACTTCGGCAACAACAGCAACAACCGCCAGAACCTGGGCGTGTACCTCGTGCCTTTAGCGGAAATAGGCAACAGCGGCAACGAAACCGTGCAGGAGTTTGAATGGTCTTTTTTGCCGTTTTCCTATACAGATCAAACCAATTACAGTCCTCAGCCGGAGGATAGCTCAGTGTACGACTGCGAAGCCATGGTGGTGCGAAACGGGCAGGTGCATCTGTTTACCAAAAGTCGGAAAAACTACAACACGGTGCATTATGTGGTCAACCCCTCCAATAATGCTGCTGAAATAGTGGAGAGTTTCAACAGCAATGGCCTCATCACCGGCGCCTCGCTCTCGCCCGACGGCAAGTTGATTGCCCTGGTGGGGTATGATTTGCGGCCCTTTATCCCCACGGTATTCTGCTGGCTGCTCTGGGACTGGCCGGCAGGCACCGACCTGTTTTTTGCCGGCAACAAACGCCGCATAGAGCTCGGCGCCGCCCTGCAGGTGGGCCAGGTAGAAAGCATAGGGTTCAACGGCAACCGAACCGCCTATATCAGCAACGAGCGCACCACGTTCAACGGCATTACCATTGTAGATGAATCCATCTGGAGCCTTGATTTCAACGCCTGGGTACCGATGAGTGTGGGCGCCACCCAAGTGGGAAACGCGGCAGACACCTGGACTTGCAGCCCCAATCCGTTTTCAGACCGGCTGGATTTTCAATGGATGGAGAAACCGACCGGCATTCGTTTGCTCAACGCCCAGGGAGTGGAAATACTACGCTTTGACGAGACCCCGGAGCATCTGGACCTGGGTTATTTGCCGGCTGGGGTGTATTATTTTGTGGTGGGGGGTAGTGTTAGGAGGGTGGTGAAACGGTAAGAGCAAACGACTTGTTTGTTTGAAAAAACAGATATACCTTTAAATATACACTCCAACATAGCCAAGCGAATGACAACACCTAAAGTAACCAATGCATTCGGCACCCAACAGGGGAAGGCAGCCTTGCTTCAGCTGCATCCGGTAAATCAGGCAGCGCTCCTTCGATTGATCGAAACACTACAACTTAAATCGTACAGCAGGAACACGATTAATACCTATCGAAATGAGTTTGCGCAACTTTTGCAAGTCTTAAAAGACAAAAACGTTGACGAACTGGATGCCGCAAGGTTGCGAAGTTATTTTTTGTACTGCACCAATCAACTTAAGTTGTCGGAGAATACTTTGCATAGTCGGATCAATGCTATCAAGTTTTATTTTGAGCAGGTTTTGAGGCGAGAAAAAATGTTTTTTGAAATACCCAGGCCTAAAAAACCATCCATTTTACCCAAAGTTATTAATGCTCAGGATATCAAAAGACTTTTTGAGGTGACTACCAATCTCAAACACAATACTATGTTGAAGTTGTGCTACGGCATGGGTTTGAGGGTAAGCGAAATCGTTAACCTCAAGATAACTGATATTGACAGCAAAAACATGCAGGTATTCATAGAAAGAGCCAAAGGGAAAAAAGATCGTTATGTGAACCTGCCGGAAAGCATTTTACTGCAAATGCGGAACTACTTTTTGGAGTATAAGCCGAAAAAATATCTGTTTGAAGGTCAATATGGCGATCAATACAGCATCAGAAGCGCACAAAAGGTATTCACGGATGCACTCAGAAAGGCTAAAATCAACAAAAAAGTGGGCATCCATGGTTTGCGGCACAGTTTTGCAACCCACCTGCTGGAGGCAGGCACAGACATCAGTTTCATACAGGAACTGTTGGGGCATAACGACCTGAAAACTACCTTGCGTTATACCCATGTAAGCAAGCAGACGATTAAAAACATCCAGAGCCCTCTGGACAAACTTTAACAAAATCAAAACCGTTACCAAATGAAAGGCCTAAACAAAATTATGCTGATCGGCAATCTAGGCAAAGACCCCGAGGTGCAAACGCTGAACGGAAACATTAAGGTTGCCAAATTTTCCCTGGCAACCACCGAAACCTACAAGGATGACAAGGGCCAAACCCATGCGCTCACGGAGTGGCACACCATCATATTATGGCGTAGTTTGGCGGAGCTTGCTGAGAAGTACCTGCGTAAAGGGACAACTGTGTATCTGGAAGGGAAAAACAAAACAAGGTCTTTCGAGGACAAGCAAGGAATCAAGCGATATGTGACCGAAATCATTGGGGATCATATCCTGATTTTGGACAAAAAGGAGTCGTAGGCAATCTGCGCATTTTGTATTGTGGAATGGATGGATGTTCAGTATTTTGCAAGTGCGCATTTTGTATTGTAGTTGTGGTTGCTGCTGGGCAACTACCCTTTAAGCAATTCATTTTCAAGGGTTTAAAGCATTAAAGAAAAAATGTTTGCAGGGTCATTTTTTTTCTTTAATTTTGCCTCTGCGTTAAAAAAGTGCGCATATTCACGAGTTAGCGGCTATATTACGACCAACCGTGCTAAACAGAAAAATCGTATATTTGCCGACACGAAAATTTAAGTAAGACGAAATGTAAAAAATAATTTCTTTCAGACAAATCATAACAGCAACTGCAAAGTGGTTGTCGTATTGTTTCATTTTTAACGAAAGAAATTATGCTTATTCTACAAAACATTTCATATACACACCCAAACAAGGATTTACTGTTTAGCGACATCAATTTGACAGTAAACAATCACGAAAAGACAGCGTTAATCGGCAACAACGGAGCAGGAAAATCAACTTTGCTCAAAATTATCGCCAAAGAATTGCAACCATCCAACGGACAAATAAGCGTTGAAACTGAGCCGTATTTTGTTCCACAAATTTTCGGCCAGTTTAATCATCTGACCATTGCAGAAGCATTGAAGATTGACAAAAAATTAAACGCTCTAAAAGAAATTTTGAACGGAAATACAAGTGAAGAAAATTTCAATTTACTCAATGACGATTGGACAATTGAAGACCGTTGTAATGACGCTTTACAAGATTGGCAACTGACCGATTTAGACTTGTCGCAAAAAATGGAAACGTTGAGTGGCGGGCAAAAAACAAAAGTTTTTTTGGCAGGAATTTCCATTCATCAACCCGAATTGATTTTATTGGACGAGCCAAACAATCATTTGGACATCGCAAGCCGACAACTTTTGTATGACTTCATTCAAACCACAAAAAGCACTTTGGTTGTTGTAAGCCACGATAGAAAATTACTCAATCTGTTAGACACAGTTTGCGAATTGAGTAAACACGGAATTAAAGTTTATGGCGGTAATTACGACTTTTACAAAGAACAAAAGCAAATTGAAAACAATGCTTTGAGCCAAGACATTCAAAGCAAGGAAAAAGCGTTACGAAAAGCCAAAGAAAAAGAACGGGAAACTTTGGAACGACAGCAAAAGTTAGACAATCGTGGAAAAGGCAAACAAGAAAAAGCAGGTGTTGCCAGAATAATGATGAACACTTTGCGAAACAATGCCGAAAACAGCACATCAAAACTCAAAAGTGTTCACGCTGAAAAAATCATTGGAATTTCACAAGACTTGCAAGAACTTCGTTCTTCATTGCCCGACATTGACAAAATGAAATTTGGCTTTGACAATTCAGCATTACACAAAGGGAAAATTTTGTTTACAGCAACGAACATAAATTTCGCATACAACACTCAATCACTTTGGACAGAAAACTTGAATTTCCAAATTACAAGTGGCGAACGCATTGCATTGAAAGGACAAAATGGTTCGGGAAAGACGACTTTGATAAAACTCATTTTGGGCGACATTGAAACACAAACAGGAACAATTTATAGAGCAGACAACAAATCGGTTTACATTGACCAAGACTATTCTTTGCTTGACAACAAACTAAAAGTTTACGAACAAGCCCAACAATTCAATGTATCTGCATTACAAGAACACGAAATAAAAACTCGGCTCAACCGCTTTTTATTTACAAAAGAAGATTGGGACAAATCTTGTGGTGAGTTGAGCGGTGGCGAAAGAATGCGTTTGTTACTTTGTTGCTTGACAATAAACAGTAAATCACCCGATATTATTATTTTTGACGAGCCAACAAACAATTTAGATATTCAAAATGTAGAAATTTTGACGACAGCCATAAATGAATATCAAGGAACATTAATTGTTGTGTCGCACGATGAAACATTTTTAGAGCAAATAAACATAGAACGGACAGTTGGACTTTGACAAAAATACAGCCGCTAACAAGGTATTGCCGCAATGGGGGCTGACGTGCTTTTATGAAACTTTTGTGGGTAAACGAACGGCAGTGCATCTATTGAACATTTGTGCTAAAAATCCCCCACTGCGGCAATACCCAAACCGTTATGTGCCATTTTTGAATGACAATGCGAATAGATACAGACAAACAAATGAATTTACTTAGTGATAAGAACGTTGCAATAATTGGTGGTGGACCCGTTGGACT
>JADZFI010000046.1 GCA_020850025.1 Saprospiraceae bacterium | reverse complement strand
TAATTGATTGCATCATTGAAATGCATTACAAGTTACATAAGATTCTTTAAGGCACCAAAAAAATCTGTTGGGCACAAAGGCACAAAGTTTATTAAAGTTTTTATGCGCTTTGCGCATAAAAACTTCGCGCCTTTGTGCCTTTGCGCCTTTGTGTCACCACGCCTTCGTGTCTTCCCCCCACTTTGTGCCTTAACCTCTCCAGGCCTCCCGCGGCTCGCTCATAGCCCAGGCAGCCCCCGCATTCTCAATGGCATTGAACATAGGCAGCCACTCGGCCGGACCCGCACTTTGGGTCAGGATCTCGTGGCGACGCATTTGCAAAATAATATCAAGCGGATTGATCAGCACCGGACAGGCTTCTACACAGGCATTGCAGGTGGTGCAGGCGTGCAGCTCCTCTGTCGTGATCCGATCGAACAGCGATTTTCCGTCGTTGTAGTTTTCTTTGGTGTACTGGCCGCTCGCAATGGCCGCGCCTACTTCCTCGGCGCGGTCGCGCACATCCATCATCACCTTGCGGGGCGAAAGTTTTTTACCGGTTTGATTGGCCGGACAGGCGGCGGTGCAGCGTCCGCATTCGGTACAGGAATAAGCCTGCAGGATGTTTTTCCAGGAAAGAGAAAGCACATCGTTGGCCCCAAACTCCGGCAATTCGGTTGGAGCATTGCCGTCGGGCTGATCCAGGCCCATCATGATGCGCACTTCCTTCTGGATTTCCGGCATGTTTTCCATGTGCCCTTTGGCCGAAAGGCGGGCATACCAGGTATTGGGGAAGGCCAGAATGATGTGCAGGTGTTTGGAATAAGGCAGGTAGCACAAGAAGCCGAACACCGTGAAGATGTGCAGCCACCAGCCAAAACGCTCAATGGCTATCACGGCTGCGTCCGACAAACCGCCGAACAAAGCCGGCCCGAGCCAGGTGCTGACGGCAAAATTGCCCGTCAGGTGGTAATGCTCCACCCCGCGGGATTGCAGCACTTTGTCGCCGCCGTTCATGCAGAATATACCGATGATGAGCACAATTTCCCCCAGCAGGATCAGGTTGGCATCGCGGGAGGGAAAACCTTTGAGCTCAGGTTTTTGAAAACGGGCAATGCGCAACAGATTCCTGCGGGACAAAAATGCCAGCGTGGCCACAAATGCCAGTACCGACAGCACTTCGATGCTGCTGATGACAAAAGTGTAGAAGCCGCCCAGGTACGGGGCAAAAAAGCGGTGCGTACCGAATATGCCATCTACGAATATCTCGATCAGCTCCACCTGGGTAACCACAAAAGCCAAATAGATGAACAGGTGCAGCACGGCAGGCAGCCAGTTTTTGAACATTTTTTGCTGCCCAAACGCCACCAGGAGCACATTGCGCCAGCGTTCGCCGGTATCGCCGGTGGTGGTTTCGGGTTTGCCGAGATGGATATTGGCCCATACCCGACTGAACCCTTTCCAGGCAAACCAGGAGCCTGCGCCGGCTACCAAAAGAAAGAGGAGAGATTGTAGCATAAAAAAATCGTTTTCGGGGCGCAAAATACAGCAAGAAGGGCTGACTTTTGCAAGTAGTTCCGGGAGCTTCCTTTTATATGGAATCATTCATTTTTATCCGGCCTCCTTTTACCGCACAAGTCAGCCACCATGCAGATACTCAACGACCGCCAGATCCGTCAGAAAATACGCCGCATTGCCATCGAAATCCTGGAGCGCAACTATGGCGAACCGGAAATTGTTTTGGCCGGATTGAACAACAACGGACTTGGATTTGCCCGTTTGTTGTTGAAAGAACTGGAGGCCGTGGGCAGCCAGACCACAAGGTTCACCCTCACCCGCATCCGCCTGAACCCGGCCAACCCGGTGGAATACGAACCGGAAATAGAGCTGCCCGCCGATGCCTTGAAAAACAAACCTATTGTGATCGTGGACGATGTGGCCAATACCGGCCGCACCATCTTCTATGCCGTACAGCCCCTGCTGCAGGTAGTGCCCAAAAAAGTGGAAGTGGCCGTACTGGTGGATCGCCAGCACAAATCCTTCCCGGTGAAGGCCGACTATGTGGGCCTGTCCCTGGCCACTACCCTGCTGGAGAATATTGAGGTGCAGATTAGGGAGGTACAGGAAATGGCGGTGTATTTGAATTGAGAACGAGGCCCCACTTTAGCGGTGTACAACCAGTTTTGACTGGAGGGCCCGTTCCTTGACGTAAACTATGATCCAGTAAACACCTGGAGCATCAGGGGCAGTAAGGCTGGTATTCGTCCCCTCTGTCAATAGCCGTCCGTAAGTATCCAGCAACTGCCAGTGCATCTCCCCTATTGCTTCCTCCGGAAGTTCCAATTGCACCAGACTCCCCGGTGTAGCCGGGTTAGGCCAAAGCTTGCCGGAGCCCATTACCTCCGGCTCCTCAGTGGCAGAGATCAGACAGGAATCCTGCCGCTCATACGCACCCAAATCCACCCTGCCAAAGCGAATGCGGGGCTGCCCGTCAAAATCCGACACAATGCCGGCACTGTCAACGGCCGCGTTACTTCCTCTGTTGATGACCGCTGAACATGGGCCAAGCCTAAAATCTCCGGCCAGGGTATCTACAAATCCGGGATAGACACTGTGATAGACACTGTCATTGAAAACCTCCATGTGATTGGGAATTATTGCAGGTGAGGGAACCAAAGGGCTGATACTGCAATACTCAAAATGGAACCAGGACCCATTGATATTATTTTGGTTATTGTTATAAATCAAGCGGTGCTTGGACTGCGGCTCCCAAATGGCGCAGTTGTAAAAATTCATCTTGTTGTAGTACTGAGCGCCTGTTTGATTAAAGGACAAATACCATCGTTTCCCAAACGGGTTTGCGCCGTTGTTGTAAAAGGTGCAGTTGGTTATCTCTGTCAGCACCCTGGTTTCTTCATGGCCTCCGGCAAAAATGGCCCCGCCGGGGTTGTTGGCAAAAAGGCAGTTGTGGAGGCGGCTGTGGACATTGTTCCCACCTGCACTGTACGCTACAAAGTAGCTATTGGGGTTATTTCTTTGTCTATTGCCTATAAAAACGCAATTTTCCACCAATACATTGGCCGAACTGGCATCGTTACAAATAAAGGCGATGGCGAAATAACTGTTGGCCACGTTGCGCAAAAATTGGCTGTTGCGGATGGTTGCATTTACCACACCATTTCTGCCAAGGTAAACAGTGTAGGCTCCCCCGGTTGCGTTTCGACCATCATTTTCTTCAAACAAGCAGCCTTCAATAGCAAGGTTTATATTGTAATCAATTAGATTGAAACTCAAACCATCTACATAAAAACCGCCACCAACAGGCGCCTGGTTTTTATAAAATGTACAGTTCGACAGGAGGAGATCAATGGTAAAAAAACCTTCTGAATCAGCTTTCACATTTAATCCCCCACCATCTCCACCCAGACATTCATTGTACTCAAAGATGCAATTATTTAAGGCTAAAATGGAGTTGCCCGTATTTTTCACCTGCATACCCCCGCCATTAGCGGCAAAGGCAAAATTGTCGGTGAACCGGCATTGATCCAGCAAAAAGGTATCGTTAGGGGCGGTAGGGCCGGTTTTCATCATTCCACCACCAGACATCTCAGCACGATTCTGGATAAAGGCGCAGCTCACTAATCGAGGGTTGACTAAATGTTGTGTGCCAAACGGGTCGGAAGGATCAATATTTCCGGCAAAAATGCCACCGCCACTGTCTCCTGCTTCGTTATGTTCAAAAATACAATGCGCAATCAGCGGTCGGGAATCTGCCAACCCGGCGCCACCTAATAAAAACAGCCCGGCGCCATATTGATCGGATTGTGTATCCACGGAACCTATGGAATATCCGTCTGAAATGATGAACCCATCCAGCACAGTTTGATCATCCAGGCCTATGCCGGTCAGCACATGGTAGGAATTATCCGTTTTCACGGCCGGATCGCCAATGTTTCCGCTTAGTCTGGTAAGGTGGAGATCAGGGTTTCGTTCTATAGCAGTTGACTCTGTACCGGAAAAGCCGCCTAACAAGGCCATGCCCTTTTTTAGAGCAAAAGAAACATCCCGCTGGGCGGTTGGAGTGGGGGTATACACCCCGGCAGCAACCCAGATTTGATCTCCATATTGAGCTACTTGAAGAGCATTCTCTAAACGCGTAAAAGCCTCCTGCCAGGAGTTGCCTGTTGGCTGAGCAGCCTGACTTGCAGCGTTTACATGCCAGATGTTTTGGGCTGGAATGGCGGAGGAAATGAAAATAATGAAGGCGGAAATGAAGATGTGTTTGTGACGCATGGATTGAAAATATTGGTCTGCCAACGTTGAGAAGCTACGCCCCGGAGCGTTGCGCTCGGGATAGTGAGAAACACTGAATTAGCGTACTCACCCTCATTTATTGGGCAATGGATAGATTTTAAAAATTTGGCAAACGTAATCGTGGCCCAAAATCACCCTATTCACATTATAATCTACCTTCAAACAAAGATAAGCTCATCAGACCACCTCTTTATTCCCCAAAATGAACTTCTGCCTAATTTAGGCAAAAGTCTATACACCGACATACAACTATTTCAGTATTTATGTGACTCTGGACGAGCCGCTCACAACGCCCGCCTATACCCCCACACCTCACCGTTCACCGCCGTAACTACCCACTGGTAGCTGTTTTCCTGCAACAATACAAACGGCGTTTCGCCCCCCAAAGGGAAGCCCGGCAGGAGATTGCCGCGCTCGTCCAGCATCCAGATGCGTTTGCTGCGCGTATCCACGGCGCCTATGGTCTGCCCGGGAGTAATGAACCAGCGATCCGGGCGCTCTTCCAGCATTTTATTGCCATAAACCACGGTGTTTTCCCCGGAGAATCCTCCGGTGCGGAGTTTCCGACCCTCCCAATTCATCCACTCAAAACGGCCGTCGCCCTGCAATTGGCCGGGCAAAATCAGGCTGCCCGCTGCGCCCAGCTGGTAACGCGTTACCTGGCCCTCCAGACTGCAGCGGTACAGGGCGCCCCCGGTATTGGCAGCATAAAAATGCGGCTCAGCAGCAGCGCTGTCTACCCACAACATATCCCTGAAGCTACCTTCCAACTGCACGGGTTCAAAGCGCAACTGACCGTCGCGACCGTACACCGACAATAAGCCATCATCGGTGAGAACCGCCAGGTAATCCCGGCCCTTGTTCTGGCAGTGCACCAGCGGCCTGCTCACTGTTCCTGCCGTTTTCAAGCCGTTCCAGCCGGCCAGCGGCCTGCCGTTTTGATCAAAACCATAACAAGCGCCATTTTCGCAGGGCACAAACAGGTGAAACCTGTTGTCGTGTTCAAAATCTACCACCGTGACGCCCCCGGTAGCTTTTCCGGGCCACGGGAATGGGTAACCATGCACGTCCCTCCCATGCCCGTCGAGGAGATAACAGGCGCTCGCGGTGCTGAAGATCAGGCAGGGCTCGCCGCTTTGGTAGTAGTCGGCAGCCACGATGTCGGAAACAATGGCTTCGGGCAGATCTCTCGACCAAAGTGCGCGCCCGGAAAGAGCGTCCAGACAATGCAGCCGGCGCTTCCCATCCTGCACGAGCACCACCTTCTTGCCCTCACTCAGCGTCAGCGCCCGGGGCTGCCCAAGGGGAGTATTGCCCAGCGGTGTTTTCCACAGCAGTTCCACCGAATGCGTCTGCCGGGCGTGTGGCTGATAGGCCCACGACACCCGCACCATGCTGCTGCTTTCCGGCTGCAGGGAGACCTTCAACCAGCCCGCTTGCAGGAGCCCGGGCAGAAGGTCGAAGTCGCCAAGCTGTTGCAGCAGGACATCCAGGCGACGGGTATCCAGCAGGAGGTCAATGGCGCCGCCCGGGTGTTCCTGTTGTTGTAACAGCAGATAGTCTTCCTGTGCGCCCAGAGATTGCCCAACCAGGTATTTATCCAGAAAAACCTCCATGGATGCCCGGTCGGGAGCAAAAACCACATAATCGGCTACCATGGCCGCCACCGGATTCGGGAAAGCGGCCTCCTTGCCCAGTATGGGCTCCAGAAAGACGCCCTGCCGGAAGCCCATGAGCTCGAACATGCGGTACGGGCCGCTGTTCGCCGGCAGCAGGCCGTATTCGGCGCCGTAATCGTGCAGGGCCTGCACGGTTCGGGCACTGTCGCCCACCGCCACCAGCAGCAACCGACTCGCCGATCCGGGCTCAAGGAAAGCAAGGGCAGCCTCCTTACCCATCCAGGGCAACAGGTACTGTTCGAACTCCCGGTTTGTATTTTGCTCAAATAATCGTTTTGGCGCGCGCAATCCCGCTTTCAACAACAGCGCAACCTGATCGGGCAGCAGCTCGTCGGCGCCGGAGTCCAGCGACTGGCCCCAGGCCTTGAGTTCCGCCAGCGGGCCCCGGGGCTCCAGCAGCATATCCAGTCGGGCGCCGTCCCAGGCAACACCCGCCCATTCCACACAGGCGGCCAGCTGATCGGGCAGTTTTCTGGCATCGGGATGCAGGCGAGAACGGAGCTGCTCGGCCAGGGCGGAAGGGCGAAGGTGCATGCGCAGCGGAGCCAGTGCCAGCTCGTCGGTCAGTGGCCGGCTCGTCCACCAGTCGCCACCGCCGTCCAGCTGCGCCAGCGCCGCCTCTACCAGGGAAGTTTGCCGGGAAAAGATGAGTAGTCCATCGGCAACCGCAACGCTCAGGCACTGGTGTTTGCCCGATTGAATGTCTACCACCGTGTGCGTGTGGAACTGATGTTCCGGCCAAAGCTCGCGTTTGCTTTGCGCAAGAAGCAGCGAAGCCACTTCGGAGGCTTCCGGCATTTCGATGATGAACACCGGGTGCAAACTGTCGGACGGATGGAGAGAAAAAGCCACAGCGGCATGTGATTGTGCCAGGGAGCGGAGCAACGCCGGTTGAGGTTTGAGCCATTGAAACATCCCGTCTGCATCTTCGAAACACTGCTGCACCAAGCGGGTATTGGCCAGGCTCTTCCATTCCGGCGCGGGAATGTTTTCTGCAAGTTGACGCGCTTTCAGCAGGCCCTTACATTCCAACATCAGGGCGCTCTGTTCCGGAATAGCGCGAAAAGGGCCTTTGCCGGCAGAAAGCCACCAATACAACGCCAGCACAGCCAGACAGCAAAGCAGGATGATGAACGCTGAACGCTGGACTATTGGATATTGGACTATTGGATATTGGACATTGGACATTGGACATTAAATTTTGTCTGCATCTTTGGGCTGGAAAACAACCCATGAATATGACAAACATTTCCTTTATCAGGCTTGGCGCTGTTATGGGCGCTCTTACGGTGGTCATTGGCGCTTTTGGCGCACACGGTTTGAAACCACAATTATCGGAATATCAGATCGACATTTTTGAAAAAGGTGTTCAATATCAGTTTTATCACAGCCTGGCCATTTTGATAGCCGGTTTGCTGCTGCAACATGCACCCGGGAGCAAGGGACTGCGTCAGGCGGGCTGGTTGTTCCTGGCCGGCATATTGTGCTTTTCCGGCTCGCTTTACCTGCTGGCTTGTCG
The DNA here is from genome assembly GCA_020850025.1 of Saprospiraceae bacterium. GTDB lineage: Bacteria > Bacteroidota > Bacteroidia > Chitinophagales > Saprospiraceae > M3007. Next base: position 1,226 of record JADZFI010000046.1, on the reverse strand, counting down.
CGATCTGATACCTGTGCCGGTAGGCTGGGTAGGGCCGATAACGCCCATTGGCGGGGTTTTGTTTATTGCAGGGTGGTTGCGAATGGCCTGGAAATAGGACGGGGAGGCTGTCTCATCCCCCCTACTGCTGTTTTCGCTGCATCCGCACTAATAGGAACAACAGCACCAAACTGATCGAAAACCACACGCCGAGCGATAAAATAGACGTGCGCATACCACCATAAATATTGTCTACAGAACCCCAAATAACCAGGCCGCACATCATGGCGAGTTTTTCACTCACATCATAGAAGCTGAAGTACCCGGCGTTGTTGCCGGTTTGGGGAATCAGTTTGGAGTACGTAGAGCGCGAAAGCGCCTGAATACCGCCCATCACCAGGCCAATAACTGCGCCGGTTATGTAAAAATGCAGGGGAGTAACAATGAAATAAGCGCCTATGCAGATACCGATCCAGATCACAACAGCTATGACCAGACTGCGCACATTGCCCAGTTTTTTGGAAATCCAGGCAAATAGAAAAGCACCGGCAATGCCCACAAATTGCAGCAATAAAATGGTGATGATCAGTTGGGTAACGCCGAGATGGACTTCTTTTTCGCCAAAAGAACCCGCCATGAACAACACCGTTTGCACCCCCATGATGTAGAAAAAGAAACTAAACAAAAAGGTGCGCAGCACGGGCTTTTTCTTCAGGTGGTTCCAGATCTTGACCAACTCCTGATAGCTGTTGAACAGGCTTTCCCGTCTGGATCGTTTGACAGGAATACGATTGGGAAGTCCGGAAAACGTTACCAGGGCAAAGCCCAGCCACCAGAGCCCTGTCAGTAGAAACGCCAGTCGCGGCAGGAAAGTGCCGTCGGTTACCCCCAGCCGGTCTTTGTTCATGATCAGGGCCAGATTGATCAGCAGCAGTATCGTGGCGCCGATATACCCGGAGGCAAAACCGCGGGCACTCACCTTGTCTTGCCGGTCTTCCGTGGCTATAGCAGGCAAATAGGAATTATAAAAAACAATACTGCCGGAATAGCCAATGGTGGAAAGCAGGACGCCTGCCAACCCGATAAGCAGCTGATCGCGGCCATCAAACCAGAAAAGCATCAGGCAGCCCAATACGCCAATATAGCAGAACATCCGCATGAACCCCTTTTGATTTCCGGTGTAATCGGAAATAGACGACAATAAAGGAGATATCAAGGCCACTATGCCAAATGCAATACCCATATTG
>JADZFI010000045.1 GCA_020850025.1 Saprospiraceae bacterium | reverse complement strand
TGCTTACGCCCTTTGTGAAACAGGTTAGTTTATTTCATGACTACCCCAAATGCCCAGCCGAACGCCAACTCGAACACTCAAACACCCAAACACTCAAACACTCTCAATCATGTTTCGTCGCGATTTTCTCAAGTCTGGCTCTCTGGCAACGGCAGCCCTGATGATGCCACAGTTCCTCAAAGCCCTGGAAACGCCCGGGGCAATGCCGGTGAATGGTCGCAAGCTGGTTATCATTCAGTTGAGTGGTGGAAATGACGGGTTAAATACCATTATTCCCTTACGCAATGATGTGTACTACCGGGAAAGACCGCGCCTGGCCATCAAGCCGGACAAAGCCCTCAGGCTCACGGACGAGGCCGGCATACATCCAACCTTGAGCGGCCTTAAGTCGCTATGGGACGATGGCGCCATGGCAGTGCTAAACAGTGTGGGGTATCCCAATCCCGACCGCTCTCATTTCCGTAGCATGGACATTTGGCACAGCGGCAGCCCTTCTGATGCCTACTGGGAAACGGGCTGGCTGGGGCGCTATCTGGATGCCCACTGTGCCGGTCGGCCGGCTGCGGGGCTGGAGCTGGACGATACTTTAAGTCTGGCGCTCAAGGGAGAAAACGCCAAAGGACTCGCATTTCAGGATGCCAGGCGGCTGCATGAGAGTACGCGGAGTCCGTATTTCTCTGCCTATAGTGCGGCAAGGGGCAAGTCGGAAAGTGATGAAGCGCCCGTGGACTACCTGTATAAAACCATGGCCGAAACTTTGTCCTCAGCCGATTATTTATTTGAGCAGAGTAAAAAGCGCCCCAGCACGGTCACCTACCCTGCCACCGGCCTTGGCAAGGATCTCAAAACCATCGCCTCCCTGATTCTGGCAGATACCGACACCTCTGTATATTACGCTTCACTGGGAAGTTTTGACACCCATATCAATCAGGATGGACAGCAGAAGCGCCTGTTTCAGGAGCTGAACGATGCGCTTTTGTCTTTTGCAGCCGATATGAAAGCCAATGGCAAGTGGAACGAGGTGCTGGTTGTAACCTTCTCCGAGTTTGGCAGAAGGGTGGCGCAGAATGCTTCCGGAGGCACCGATCATGGTACGGCCAATTGCATGCTATTTCTTGGTGGCAGCCTTCGGGAGAAGGGACTACTCAATGCGATGCCGGATTTAGGCGACCTTCAGGATGGGGATTTAAAATTTTTTGTTGACTTTCGGCAAGTTTATGCAACTTTGCTTCGGCAGTGGTTGGGAGCAGATGACCAAAAAATTTTGAAAAACAGCTTCCCGACGCTCAGTTTTCTATAATAATTTTTTAACAATACGACCGCTTCAACGTCATTTCACGCCGTTAATTGTATTCTTGCTGACGTTTAAAAGACGTTGGCATAAAGTTGGAACACTTTTAAAGAGAAAAAGTACCTTTGTGGCTAGATTTACATAATCCGAACTTTTTATTGCATCCCGTATGCATTTTAATCCGGCCTTCGGTAGTATGATGAAACGGAAAAGAGCAACCTTTTAAATTCCCGTTTTCTTCTTCACCCCGTTTTTTATTCCCATCCGATTTAGGGTCCACTGGGCCCAACAAGGTTCCTGATGCTGAAACAACAAACACAGCAACAGCCACCTCTTTGTGCCTTATTTGTTTATAATCAATTACTCCAGGCCTATGCGTGATCTCGTGGAACTTGTGGGATTGGTCAATAAGACCAAGTTAAAAGGAAGCGGAATTTTGAAATTCATCATTGAGCCTGACTCAAAGATGGAGGTCCTTTTTAACGCCCTACTTGATAAAAAAATAGAAACGGACGAAGATGCCAAAGCTTTGTTCAAAAAAAGCGGCGGCGACGATGTGAACCTTACCAGCTTGAAAAATAAGTTGAAGGAACGACTCCTCGACGCCATTTTCCTGCTGGATTTTAAGGACGCCAACTTTACCAACCGGCAAAAAGCATTTTTTGAGTGTTACAAAAAGTGGTCGGCAGCCATGACCCTGCTGATACGGAATGCCAAAATCACCGGCATTGATGTGCTGGAACGTTTGCTCAGGCATGCCAAGCATTTTGAATTTACGGAGCTTACTCTGGATATCCTGAGGGTTTTACGGCTACAATACAGCACAGTTGACGGTGATCTCGACAAATATGAGGAGGTTAAAGCGCAGTATGTCGAATACGAGAAGATTTGGCAAATGGAAAGCAAGGCGGAGTTTTTTTACTCTGAACTGATGGCGCAATACACCAACAGCAAAGCCACCAAAGAAGAAGTAACCCAGCAGGCGGAGGAGTTTTATGCAGAGCTAAAGCCATTCATGGCCGTCTGTTCTTCCTTCAAACTGCATCTTTTCGGCCGAATGGTGCACTTGCTGATCTACAACAGCATCAACGATTACGTCAATACCGCCAAACTTTGTGAGGAAGCCATTGCCTTTTTTGACAAAAAGGATTACGACAGCGGTTTGCCACTACAGGTTTTTTACTACAACCTGATTGTTTGCTACCTCCAGCTGGGCGAATTCGAGAAAGGGCAAAAAGCCATTGAGCGTTGCGAATACTTCTTTGAGGAAGGCTCCTTTAACTGGTTCAAATTACAGGAATTGTTTTTCCTGCTAGCCATGCGCACCCAACACTGGGAGGAAGCCTACCATCTGCATGAGAAGGTAACCAATTACCCGAAATTTGAGGAGAAGCAAATCCAGATTGTTGAAATGTGGCGCATCTTCCAGGCTTACATCTTCTACCTGATAAAAATAGGCAAAATACCGGATAATATCCTCAGCGAACGATCAAGGCGGTTCAAGATGGGCAAGTTCATCAACGAAATCAACTTGTTCGCCAAAGACCGCAGCGGAATGAATATCAGTGTTCTCATTGCTCAAATCCTGTACGCTATTGCAGAAAAAGATTACAAAAAATCCTCCGAACGAATTGAAGGCATCGAAAAATACTGCAGCCGTTACCTGAAAGGCGATGCCACCTTCCGAAGCAATTGCTTCATCAAAATGCTGCTTCAGGTGCCACAGGCCAATTTCCACCGGGAAGCCTCCAGCAGAAAAGCAGAACGATATTACAAGCAGCTCAGAACGGTACCTCTCGACTCAGCCAGCCAGGCTCATGAAATTGAAATTGTCCCCTACGAAGTTCTTTGGGATATGGTGTTGCAATCGCTTCAGATGAGGATCTGGAATGGAAAGTAACGACGGACGACTTACGACGGACGACTTACGATGTACGATGTACCTGGTACATTATTCTGTTTGTTACGGGAGGTCTTAATGGAGGCTATGGTGATGCTTAAGAGCTCATTGGCCTCTTTATAAATCGGGGCAACTGAAGTTCTCCACTCTGTGGAAACCCCTACAGTAAGTTCCAACCAGAACATACTTTCGTCTAGTTCCTCTTCAACAATTTTAAGCTTGTTGATAAAGTCTTTAGTAGACTTGGCTCTCTTAATTGCCCTGTAGTTAGCTGCAGCGGAAGTTGCAGCATCTATTAGTTGTCTGCCTATGGTCCAATAAGCTGGATCTTTGGGAAATTGCCTTACCAATTCAATAACCGCCAAGGCAAAATGCTTGGATCTGTGATTCCACTGATCTTCTTTCATTTGGATAAATTGAATATTTTCCAAAGTTATTCCAAAACCCTGGAATAAGCAACACCCCAATCGTAAGTCGTACATCGTAAGTCGTAAGTAAAAATTCCTTTTCTTCGCGTTGTGAATCCACTCCTTATAGCGAGAATTGCTCTGGCATATTGCCTTTTATGGAGCATCCCCTTTACCGCTTTTGCCCAAACGCCGGAAGATATTGAGCGTATTACGGCAGAGGTGGATGAGGTTTTGGAGCAGGCTCGTCGCACCCACAGCGATTCTCAACGGGAAAGCCTGGCTCAGCGCAGTCTCTCCATGGCCCGTAGTTTGCGATATGATGGCGGTATTGTGCGCGCATTTGTCATGATTGGCGAAGTGTGTGCCCGCACCGGCAGGCCGCAGGAGGCGCTTCAATACTATCTGGAGGCCGAAGCCAAACTGGAAAATTCCGGCAATACTGCCATGCAATTGACCGTCAAAACCGCTATTGGCGACCTGTTCTTCGGGGAAAAATTGTACACCGCAGCCCACAGATATTACCGGGATGTGCTGGCCTTAAAGCCTGAAGATGACGAGACAAGGGAAAAAGCTGCAGATGCCTGTTTGTACGACATGCGCTTCGACAGTGCGGAAATCCTTTACAAGGGGCTGATCTCCAAATTCAAAGAGCAGAGAAACAATCCGCGTTTGGTTCAAATCTACCAGAAACGCGCCAGAGCGTACGATATCGCCGGGGATGCCGGCAAAAGTCTGTACTACTATTTGTTGCTCCAGGATATTATTGAAACCTCCGGCACCACCCAGGAGCAGTCAGTTCTTTACAACAACCTCGGCCGACAATATGCCAGTTTAAAAGACTACCCAAAGGCGCTGGAATATTTCCGGAAATCCGAGATGCAATGCAGCTATATCCCCTGTGATTATCCGGAAGTTTTATGGGCCAATATGGGCATAGCCCTTCACAATACCGGCGAAACAAAACGCGGCATTGAATACCTGCTCAAAGCCCAGAAACTGCTGGCATCCAGAAAAGACTACACCTCCCTGGCCAATCTGGAACACCTCCTTGCCTCAGTGTATTTTAGTAGTAACGACATATACAATGCCCTCTCCCACAACCAGCTAGCCATTCAATACGCCAAAGATACCAAACAGAAACAAGTGCTTGCAGAGGCTTACCGCACTGGCGCTGATTTGTACCACGACCTTTATGACTTCGAAAAAGCGTTTGAATATTATCAGGCGTATTTGAATGTCCTGGACGAAATACGCCAGGAAGACATGAGCCGGGAGCAACGCTTGACGCAACAGCGCGCCCTGCTTTCTGCGGCCGAAGGACAAATCAAGTTTTTAATTGCCCGGCAAAACTTTAAAGACCTTGAATTGAATCAGGTCAAATTTGAAAGGGAACGACTTGAACTTCAAAACAAAAATCTGGAGCTCGAAGCGCGACGCAAGGAGGACGAAGTGCGGCTGCTTGAAGCGCAAAAAGATGCCGACCAGGCCAAACTGCGGGAGCAAACCCTGCAGGCGCTACAGGCACGAGCCCAGCTACGACTGGCAGCTGAGCAGTTGAATGCCGAAAAACAAAGCCGGGTAATTCTTGAACTGCGGGAAAAAGAACAAATTGAACGAGCCCAAAACCAGGCCGACAGTACACGACGCTCCCAGGAACTGGAACGCATCCAAAGGGAACAAGCCTACCAAACCGAGCAGGAAGCCAGCTTCCGCCGCTTTGCCTATATTCTTGGATTAGCCCTGTTACTATTCCTTATAGTGGTAGGTATTTCCTGGTGGTTTACCCGCAGAGCCAAACGCCGCGTGGAAAGTCAGAATCGGCAAATTCAGGCCCAAAAACGCCAAATCGAAGAGGAAAAACGGAAAAGCGACAGCCTGTTGCGCAATATCCTGCCGGAAGAGGTTGCCGCCGAGCTTAAAACCAGCGGACAAGCCACCCCGCGCTTTTACCCTGCTGCCACCGTACTGTTCAGTGATTTTGTCAATTTCACAAGTTTATCTGCCCGACTAACTCCAGAACAATTGATTGACGAGCTCAACGAATGTTTCCTGGCTTTCGATGAAATATGCGAACGCCATGGGCTGGAAAAGATCAAAACCATCGGCGACGCCTATATGTGTGCCGGAGGGCTGCCCATCCCCAACGATACCCACGCCGCAGATGCCGTACGCGCCGCCCTTGAAATGTCGGAATGGCTGAAAAATCGTCGCGAGGCCAACCCGGACTCCTTCCTGACCGAAATGCGCATCGGCATACACACCGGCCCTGTAATGGCTGGTGTAATTGGCAAAAACAAGTTCGCCTACGATATCTGGGGAGATGCCGTTACCCTGGCAGCCCGCCTCGAAGAACACGGCGAACCCGGGCGGGTAAATATTTCCAACGCCACCGCAGAAGCTGTCAAACACCTGTACAAAGCAGAACACCGCGGCCAAAAAGACGTACACAACAAAGGACAGGTGGATATGTATTTCATTGTGAACGATGAACGGTAGACGGTGGACGGCTTACGGTGGACGGCTTACAGTGGACGGACCCTGCTAGTTTGCCCGGAACGGAGTTCCGGGATACACCGTCTACCGTAAGCCGCAAATCCGACATAAGCTCATTTTTTTCGGGGAAGGAGAGTAGTGTGGCCTAATTTTGATCGGGCCTTTAAAATCCGCCGACCGATGAAAAAATCCCTGCTCATTTGTATTGCCTGCTGTGTTGGGCAACTGCTTTCCGCTCAAACCATTTATTACGTTAACCAAAACGCCACCGGCGCCGGTACCGGCAGCTCCTGGAACAATGCGTTTATCCGTTTACAACAAGCGCTTACCGTCGCGAAAAATGGCGACCAGATCTGGGTGGCCGAAGGCGCCTACAAACCCACCACCAACAACGACCGCTTTGCCTATTTCGATTTGCCCAGCGGTGTAGCCGTATACGGCGGCTTCAACGGTACGGAAACCGCCCTGGAACAGCGCAACTGGACTGAAAATCCCACCATCCTGAGCGGCGATATCGGGACGCCAAACGACACCACCGACAATTCCTTCACCATCCTGTACACCTATAGTCCGAACGACAAAACACGGCTGGACGGACTCATTTTTGAGGAAGGCAACGCTAACGATCCAGATCCAGCCGCCGATGCACACCGCCCTACCCGATCCGGAGGCGGGGTGTATGTGGATGGAGAGCATTTTGGCTATGCAGAGTTGAGTATAGAGCATTGTGTTTTCAGGCGAAACCGGGCAGCCTATCAGGGCGGCGGTTTGTTCGCCAATGGACGCGAAGGCGGAATGGCTATTGTGCGCCTGAATGATTGTGTTTTTGAACAAAATATTTCCAAAACCTATGGAGGTGGATTCTGCATGGAAAATTACTTCGAACAGCCTTTTGATCTGGAGGTCAAAAACTGCGTTTTCCGGGAGAATTTTGCTCCGGCCTCCGGAATAGCTGTATGGCTCAGAGTCCATCAGGACGTCGCTTTTGACAATTGTCAATTCTTTGATAACCGCAACCTCCGGGGGGCAACCGTCGGGATTGAAAAAATGGACAGTCCGTATTCTGTTCGGTTTTCCAAATGCGTATTCAAAGGTAACAGCGATTTTACGATTTGGTATTTATACCAGGGCTTTGGCGCCATTCTGGAGGAGCCGTTTTTTTTATTTGAATTCTGTGAATTTGAGCAAAACGGGCAGCCCACAGTCTTTATGCATGTGTTTAATGAAACGCCATTGAACGTGCAATTCAATCACTGTATTTTTAATGAAAATGCCGGCCAAAACCCTTCTAACACCCCCACTATGAGCCTCAAAACTGATGCACCTGAGAATGATGCGTATTTTAACCATTGTTTGTTCTATAAAAACTTCGGTTGGGAAATCAGTGCAACACCTACAATAGACGTCTTTCTTGTCAATTCCATTCTGATTGAGCGGCCACAAACTTCTCAAAGTGGCGTATTTTTTTCAGGAGGAGCCGAGTATCACCTCTACCATTCCTTGTTCAATCATTCCGAATGTCACAAATTTGATGGGGCAGCTCAGAATGTTTATTGTCACGAGGGAAATCTGTTTGAGGTAGACCCCCTGTTTGCAGATACGCTTCAGGCCGATTTTCATGTATCAGCTTGCTCGCCACTTATCAATGCCGGCAATAATGCGGTTCCCGACAGTTTGAACCTCATGTTTGACTCCGATGGTCGCCCCCGTATAGCAAACGGTATCGCAGACATTGGCCCTTTCGAACATTTGCTTTCGCTGAATGCCAACCAAAGCGAAACCTCTCCCTGTCCGGGCTCTAACTCCGGCTCCATACATCTGGCTCCGGATCTGTGCCCACCCTATGCAGTATATTGGGACAATGGGGATACAACCGGCACATCGCTCTCCCAACTCGCTGCAGGCACTTATGTGCTCTTTGCCACCAGTTCGAATAATGTGGAGGTTACAGATACCGTAGTGATCGTTGAACCTGACCCCATCGTAATGGATCCCATCGTACACCACGTTTCCTGCTATGGCGGCTTCGACGGTTGGATAGAAGGCAATGCCTCCGGCGGCACCTCCCCGTATTTTTATCAGGGTTCCGGCCCAAGCCCCTGGTTCCCCTATAACCTTCAGGCAGGCAACTATTATCTGACGGTTACTGATGCATACGGTTGCACCGCCACTACCTCCGCCACCATCACCTCGCCTGAACCTTTTCAGTGGCATTACGCCATTCAAAATGCTTCCTGTCCCACCTGCGCAGATGGGAGCATCGTGTTCGACAGCATCACGGGAGGCGTTAATCCGCCACTGCCCAATTCGCTTTTTAACCTGCTCCCCGGATCATACTCCACTACCATCACTGATCAGGCGGGTTGTTATGCCGTATTGCAATATACCATTGGTGTAACTGTTGACGCCATAGATATTCAGTCGGAAGAGACCTTCCAATACTGGCCTAATCCGGTAGTATCGGGCGAAACCGCTTATCTCAGACTCACCGGTGCACAACCGGCCAACATCCGGGTATTTTCATCAACAGGCGCCCTGATGTATGAAAATACAAACCCCGGCACACCGGAAATAACCCTGAAAGCAATTTGGCCACCCGGCGTGTATTGGATGGAATGTACCAGCACCAATGGGAATCGCTGGCTGGTAAAATGGGTGGTGACTTCTGGGTAAAGACTATTGCAAAGGCGATTTTCCCGATACGGTATGGTATAATAACATCAATAAAAAACCCCGCGCATCTTTCCGACGGCGGGGTTACTTTCTCCGATAAACCAAATCAAACTTTCATTATCTTGAAAAGTGTTCGAGTATTTGGGTGTTCGAGTGTTTGAGTTGGCGTTCGGCCTGGTATTTTCTAAGGCTGACGCCTTTTTGCAAAGACTCCTTGAACTACCAAGCCGAGCGCCAACCCGAACACTCGAACACTCGTAAACTCAAACACTTACTTTCCTTTCACTCTGTTCTTCTCGTCTTCGAGGCCTGTTTTGCGCTGGCGGGCGTCTTTTACCTCGGTGGAGCCGAAACGGTAGGAGAAATTGAGGGTTACCGTTTGACTTTCCCATGTGCCGTTGGCCAGCATTTTGAGTCCGGGACTGAACAGGTTTTCGCCTCCCCAGCCTGCTGTTCCGAGCACATCGCCTACGCGCAAGCGCAGTTCGCCTTTGTCGTGCAGCACTTTCTTGCGCAAGCCGATGTCCATAGCGCCTTGTGGTTTGCTGCGCAGCGTGCCCCAGAAAGCGCGGCTGTTGTACCAGCCTGAAATTTGCAGGCCAAAGCCTTTGGGCAGCTTTATGTTTTGTTCCGCGAAGGCATTGAAGGCATTATACGCCTGATCCACCACAAAATCCGGGGTTTCCGGCGTGCTGAAATCGGCCCGGAAATGGCTGCGGAATGCGGTGATGCTCACAAAGCCATCCCACCATTTGGCTATTGGGGTTGGGGCGTTCAGGCTGATGGTCCAGTTTCTCTGGTCTGCCAGATTCTCCTGTGTCATGAAGGTGGCCCGGGTGTCGCGAACATCTCGTTTCAGGATTTGGGTGAATACATCGTTGGTATGGCTATACCCGATGGTAAGCACCGGGAATCCGTTAAACGTAGGGCTGAGTTCGATAGAGTTGGTGAACTGCGGCAACAACATGGGATTGCCTTTTTGGTAGGTCAGTTCATCCAACTTGTTTTCAAACGGATTCAAATCCTGGTAACTCGGCCGGTCAATACGACGGCTGTAGGTAGCATTCAAACCCAGTTTTTTGTTGATGGAATAGGTTACAGCTGCACTCGGGAACAACTCCGTGTAGTTGTTGGTGAACACAGAATCCTTCCCTATACCCTTGTAATCTGTGTTTTCCAGTCGCAATCCGGCCTGAATGTTCCATTTTTTACCAAATGCCCGGTTATAGTTGATATAAGCCGCATTGGTTCGTTCTTTGTAATCCACAGAGTTGCTCTGGGTTTCGTTTTTCACCGGAATGCCGTTTTGCACATTGAAAAAATCAAAGGTGTTGAAGGTTTCCACATCCGAAATCTTGCCACCCAGGCCCAGCGTACCCTTCCAAAGTTTCTGCTCGTAATCCACCCGCGCTGTCATGATGTTGATGTCGGTGGGTGTGCTATTTCGGTAAATGGCCTCGCGCAGGATTTCGGAGTTGTCGGCAGAGCGGTAATAGTTGGGCTGGAAACTGGCGCCGCGAATGCGATAAGAGCCCTTATCCAGGTCAATATTCAGGGTATGGCCGGCAGTATCGGCAAAGCGATAGTTCAGGTTAATGTTCAGGTCATTCCGGTCGTTTTCCATGTCGTTGGTGGCCACCAGCAATGAATCTATCCTGTTAATGCTGTGCAGATCGCTTATCTTTGTTATGCTGCTGGAGTGCCAGCCTCCCGGGTTCATGCTGCCGTTTACCAGTACCCCCGCCGTGTGTTTGCTGTTAAGGAACCAGTCTACACCGGCGCGATACCCCCGGTATCTGTTTTCGCTGTATTCTTTGTTGCTCTGTTCAAATACCCGCCAGTCCTCTCCCTGCTGTCCATCGGACCGCAAGTCATCCAGATATTGTTCCCGATGGAAGTATTGGGTGTTGTGCCAGTCGCCATGGTGTGCATTAAAACTCCCGAAGGCATTGAATTTCTTTGCCCGGTGGTTCAGGCTGACGTTGCCGCCGGCTTTAAAAGTTTCGCCATAGATACCTTCCAGCCCGAAGTTGCCATTGGTGCCGAAAGCCTTGTTTTTCTTCATCCGGATATTGATGATCCCGGCATTACCGGCTGCATCATATTTGGCAGAGGGGTTGGAAATGATCTCGATATTGGCAATATCTGAAGCCTGAGTGCCTTTCAGCAATGCCGCCAGCTCTTTACCGTCGAGCGGCACATCCCGGCCGTCGATCATGATTTTCACGGCATTTTTACCACGGACACTTACATTTTCATTGTTATCAACGGTAACGCCCGGCGCTTTACGGAGCAATTCCAGGGCATTCAAACCAGTGGAATTGACCGTACCTTCTACATTGAGAATGGTTTTGTCGGCTTTTACTTCTACCGGAGGTTTGCGGGCAACGACCGTAACTTCAGCCAATTTATTTTCATCAGACCGGAGAGAAATGGCTTCTATGGTCTTATTTCCGCCATCATAGTCAAAAGCAGGTGTAGATTCACCGCCGGCGCCCATAAGGTTGGCTTTTAGAAAGTATCTTCCGACGGCAGCGCCCTGAATTTCAAAAGACCCGTCGTCGCCGGTGATGGCGCCTTTAACCAGCACGGAATCAGTTACCTGATGGAGGGTCACAGTAGCATATCCGGCAGGCTGGCCACTGGCTTCCAGCACGGTTCCGGCAATTTTTTGTGCCGAAACCCCCAAAGAGGTGAGCACTACCACCACCAGTGGCAGAAAGTAATTTGATTTCATAGCTTAATTAGTTGTCCCTGCCGAACGCGAATCTCCGTCAATGTCCAACGTCTAAAAATCCAACGTCCAATGTCCAGAAATAGCAGGGGTGTTTTTGTTTTCGATACAAAGATGAAGTCTTTCGGTAACTTGCAAAACATAGAACCTACCAATACCCAGTTCTCATGTATGAAAGGCCATTTTTTCAGGATGAACGGAAAAGCCTTCTGCTGCTGCACCTCTGAACCCCATCAAAATTCAACTCTGCCAAATCAGACTCTGGCAAAGAGCTGCATGTTACAGGAAGGCTGCATGAAAATGTTCGGCATAGACCAACGTACTGATTTTGTCGCTGAACGACCACACCGTATTCACAACAAATGCTTCCTACACAAAACAAAGCCACCCCGATGGACACCGGGATGGCTTGTTTTTAAACCACTTACAGTAAACTGCGAACATTAAGGCAGGAAAAATCAGGGCAAGATTCCTATGACCGTCAGGCTCAGCTGCACTTCAGCATTAGCGCCCACCTGCAAATCCTCCAGGTCTAACAGGCTGTTCAGAATGAGGGTTCCCTGGAAATCCAGTTTCCCGTCGCTGTTAAGGTCTTTATACGCTGCAAAGTGTACTTCATAGTCGCCGCTTTCCAGATAAGCCACTTTAAAGGAACCGTTGGCTTCTACTGAGGCGCTGGCCACAGCATTTTTAAACGCAATGCCGTTTTCTGAGGAAAGCTCCACATTGCGATTAAATGTGCCTTTTTTATACACGAATGCTACAATTTTATCGGTATTCACAATGGCATTCTGGCAGGTACCCTGCACATGTCCGGACTGCGTTTTAACCACTGCGCGGAGAGCTGTCTGGAGATTGGCGGATGTCACAAAATCAAACTGATCCGAAGCGCTTCCGCCTGAATATTGAACTGCCTTGCGCAAATCGAAATCAAGCACTAGTTGTGTGGTGGAACCGGCCGACAGCGTAAAGTCTTTTGCGGTAGTAATGGTCATAGTCGCATTACTGGTAAGCGCGTGTTTCACATTGTCAAAGGTTTCCACATAGCAGCCAGGCGCATTCCCCTGAGCATCTGTCTGGGCATCCAACACGAGGGTAATGTTTTGGTAAGCGCCTGCCTCCAATTCACCCAGCCCCAGAGCGGCTACCTCCCCTTTCTGGTATGCCAGGAGGTTAATGGTTTTTTTTGTGGTAAACCCGCTGAAGGTTTGTCCGTCCACTTTGACTTCCGCAATGGTCACATAAACAGCTTTTACGTTGGGATCATCGCAGGGCCCATCAGTAATTTCCATTTGAAGTCGGGCTTTATCCTGATCGGTATCCTGATCCTTTGAACAGGAAATAATGCCAAAAGTCAACAAAGCGAAGACCGGCAAGAGCCATTGAAATTTTGATCTGTTCATGATTGAAAATGAGTTAGAAGGTTAAAAATGAGAATGTCTGTTCAGAAAGCGCAAGCGCTCTCCATGCCGGGAGAAGTAGCCCGGCAATTTCTGGCATTCAACTGTAGGAGAAAACGGGCTGTGTAAAACAGCCTTGGGTTATGGATTAGGTTAATGGTAGCATTTCAATCATGCGCAAACAGGAGAGCGGTGTGTAGTCGGTTTTTGCAAGTAATCATGAATGGAACAATAGTAAAACCCTCGGGCCACATGGATTATTGCCTGAGCATTTTCGAAATCGGCAAAATGCCGCCCATCTGACAAAAGGAGCAAAAACCTGCGTTTTCACCATAAATAAGGGGTTTCCCGGATGCATTTTACCCTCAAAAAACAAAAAGCCCCGGCGCCTCATACCACCTTCCCGGTAGATATCAAAGCGCCGGGGCTCCGTAAGCCGTAGGCCGTCAACCGTAAGCCGTCAACCGTAGGCCGTAGGCCGTCAGCCGTTTAGTACATCGGATTCTGCGTAATTCGACCGCTGGTCAAATCCACTTCAGTTTGCGGTATGGGCAGCAGTTCATGTTTGCCGGGCACAAAATTGGCTTTGCCCACTGCCTGCATCACCTGAGCGGCCCGGCCCCAGCGCAGCAGATCAAACCAGCGGTGTTGTTCCATGGCCAGTTCCACCCGGCGCTCGCGGTAAATTCGTTCGCGCAGCATGGCCTGGTCAGTTACTGTAATATCCGGCAGAATGAAGTTATTGGTACCACGGGCGCGTTTGCGCACCTGGTTCAGGAGCGGCAAGGCTTCGCCGGATTTGCCGAGTTCGTTTTTAGCCTCGGCAGCCAACAGCAGGATGTCTGCATAACGAAGTACCCGGATATTGCCCGGACCATTGTCCTGCAAACCGGGGTGGGCCGGCACCCATGCTTTCTGGTTGAAACGCTCGTTGATGATCTCAGGATTGTCCTGTACCTGAGTGGACCCATCGGGCAGAATTTCCCCAACATAAATGATCGTGGCCTCCCGCCTTGGATCGCCATTTTCATAGGCAGACACCAGGTTATCAGAAGGCCGGTTAAAGCCCCAGCCCAAATTGGGAATACCGCGCACTCCCTGCACCATATTGAAAGGAGAAGCGCCCGGCCCGGCAGCTTGCTGGGTGGGCAGAGCCACCGCCTGCATTTCAAAAATAGATTCTGCGCCGTTTTCACCCACGGGCAGGAAATTGTCGGCATAGCGTGTCAACAGGCTGTACTGAGTGCTGTTGATGATGTCCATGCACTGTGTTTCCGCAGCCGCCCAATCGTGTTTGATCATGTACAACTTGGCCAACAGACCCTGTGCGGCCGCCTTGGTAGCGCGACCCTTATCTGCCTGTGCATATCCGGCTTTATCGGGCAGTGCATTGATGGCATCTTTGAGATCAGCCTCAATCTGATCATATATCAGACTTTTATCCTGGCGGGTCTGGGAGTAGTACTCGTCGCCCTGAAGGGTTCTGGTGATGAGCGGCAAATCGCCAAACCATTGTACCAGCAGCAGGTAACTATACGCCCTGAGGAACTTACACTCCCCCACCAGCCGGTCACGCAGAGCAGCATCCATCTCAATGTTCGGTATGTTTTCAATGGCCAGATTAGCCCTGGCAATGGCGCGGTAATGGCCCCGGTACACGGGCGCCACATAAGGATTGGTGGCATCCAGGGTGAAATTATCCAGGTCGCTGATCAAGGGAGCGTCGTTCTGGGTAGAACCTTTATCCGCATCATCGCTCAGGATATCGGTGCAAGCCAGATAAGGCAAAGCAACCAGATCAAATTCCCGATACTGAGCATACACGGCATTGGTGGCCTCTATGGCATGTGCCTCTATTTGAAAGAATTCCTCGAAAGTGAGGCGACCCTCCGGCCGGCGCTCCAGGAAGTCTTTTTGGCAACTGGTGATGGAAAGCAGCACCATAACTGCTGCGCTGAGATATTTTAAAAGCTTGTTCATAAGCCTGATCGTTTACAATTTATAGATGATGGACGTTGGACAGTTGGACAATGGACGTTGGATTTGGGCGCGGGGTAAATGATCATCTCAAGCTTAACGAGCAAAAGTCCAACGTCCATCGTCCAACAGTCCAACGTCCAATTAGAAGGTTACGTTCAAACCAAATAACACTGTTCTTGCCATTGGATAGTTCAGGTAGTCCATCCCGGCTCGGAACACGCTGTCGTTGGGGAATTCCGGCGTGAAGCCTGAATATGCCTGTTTGGTCCACAAATTAGTGCCGCTGGCATACAGTCTGGCTGCCTTGATGCCCGCTGCACTCAGCCATTTTTTAGGCAGGGTATATCCCAGCACCACGCTGCGCAGACGGAAAAAGCCGCCGTCTTCCACCAAGAAGTCCGACATTCTGTAGTTGTGTCCACCATTGGTAACCCGCGGAACGGAATTACTGGCGCCTTCTCCGGTCCAGCGGTTCTCGTACCAGAGGGCTTCCCAGTTGGGCGTATCAAAACGGGCCACTGCCTTGGCATTCACCACCTTGTTGCCCTCCACACCGAAGAAATCAAAAGCCACATCAAACCCGGAGACCTCAAATCCGGCGTTAAAGCCGTAGATCAGGGTAGGAATCGGGCTGCCCAGGTACGTACGGTCGTCGGCCGAGAGCACTCCATCGCCATTCAGGTCGGCAAAACGAAAATCGCCCGGCTGCTCGTTGCCGAAATTTGGGGAGCTGTCTATTTCTTCCTGGTTCTGGAACACACCGGCTACCTGATATCCGTAGAAAGCGCCAATAGGCTGCCCCACTACCGTCCGCGTGGCGAAGTCGCCCTGGGCAGTGCGTGCCTCAAAGATTTCAGATTTTCCGTCGTTCAGTTTGAGCACTTTGTTTTGAATGGGAGAAACGTTTATACCCAGATTGTAGGAAAACTTGCGCTTCACTTCGCGCCAGTTCACTGTAAAGTCCCAGCCTATGTTCTCTACTTGTGCTGCATTCACAAACGGATTGCTGCCGGAGCCCACATCGTCCGGAATGGGCAAATCGCCCAAAATATCATACGTAAACCTCCTGAACCAGTCAATCTCTGCTGTAAAGCGGCCTTTAAACAGGCCAAACTCCAAACCAATATCTGTTTGCTCGGTAGTTTCCCAGCGAACATCGGCATTGGCGTAATTGGTAAGCGTGGCGCCGGATTGTATGGTATCATTGAATGCCCCATACAGCTCCGGCGTGATGATACCGAGCGATGGATAGTTCTGGATTTTGTCGTTACCGGTTACCCCCCAGGAGGCGCGCAATTTCAGGCGGTCAAACAGTTTGAACCCGCGCATAAAGGGTTCCTGCGAAATATTCCAGCCGGCCGCAACGGAAGGGAAATAGCCCCAGCGGTTGTTTTTGTTGAAACGGGAGGAGCCATCCGCGCGCAAAGAAGCCGTAAGCAGATAACGGTCGAAGAAGGTAGCATTTACCCGACCCAGATAGCTGAGCATGGCCCAGTCGCTAAACTCTTCCCCATTGGGCTGAAGAACATTATTAATGGTACGGCGCTTCTTAAAGGTAAACTCCTGCGCCGTTTGCCCGGCCAGTACATTCAAACGAAAATCTTCCCAACTGCGGTCGTAAGTGAGGGTGTTTTCCCAGAGCCAGTTTTGGAACCTGGACGAATCTCTGGAAGTGCGCTCCAGGTTGTTCAACTGGGAAGACGACACCATAAAGATGGGTTCAAAGCCATAAAAATAATCCTTTCGGCTGTCGAAACCATAATTGGTGCGGAAGGTGAAATACTTCAGGAAGGTCCAGTTGGCATAAACAGTACCTACCCAGCGATTGGACCGTGTGTGCTGATCATTTTTGTAAAACAAATCAGCGGCAGGATTACCGATCGACTGTCCGAAAAAGGTTGGATCGGTGAACTTGCCGGTGCTGTCGCGCTCGCCAAAGACAGGAGGCATGCGGTACATTCCTCCCAGAACGCCGCCGCCAACGGTATTGAATTTGCTGTTGGAATAAGCCAGGTTGGTTCCAACCCGAAGGGTTTTCAACACCGGATATTCTGCATTCAGGCGTCCGGTGTAACGGCGGAATCCGGTTTCCTCCATAATACCTTGCTGATCGAAGAGGTTTCCGGAAACGTTGTAGTTGATTTTCTTCCAGATACCGCCTACGCCCAATTGCACACTGGCCATGGGGGCATCGCGGAAAATGACATCCTGCCAGTCTGTGCCCGTTCCCAGCGCCGCCGGATCGGGATAAAAATTATTGCCCTTGAGCTCGTTGTACATCTCCGCGAACTGGGAAGCATTGGCCAGGGGCAGTTTTCTGGCAATCTGCTGGGTACCATAATAGGAATTGAGCGTAACCGATGCTTTGGTATCCGTAAGACCACGTTTGGTGGTAATGATGATTACCCCGTTGGCGCCACGGTTGCCGTAAATAGCCGTCGAAGAGGCGTCTTTCAAAACCTCCACGCTGGCAACGTCCTGTGGGTTAAGGAAGGAAATGTCGTCGAGCAACATCCCGTCTACCACAAACAGCGGACTGGCATTGTTCAACGTACCGGTACCGCGAATACGGATGACAGCGCCGGCGCCTGGCTCGCCGCTGGAGGGAGATACGTATACGCCGGCCATTTTACCCTGAAGCGCCTGTTCCAGCGATGCCGTGGGAATGCGCTCCAGCTCCTTGGCCTTCACTGACCCCACCGATCCGGTGAGGTCGCTTTTGCGCTGAATGCCATACCCCACCACCACTACTTCTTCCAGAATACCATCGTCTTCCAGCAGTTTTACCTCTACAGTACTTCTGCCATTGAGCGGTACTTCCTGAGCAAGATAGCCGGTGTAGTTGATCACGAGCGTGGCATTGAGGTCTTTCACCGTGATGCTGAAGTTGCCGTCATAATCGGTGATGGCGCCATTGGGAGCGCCTTTTTCACGGACCGTTGCGCCGATAACCGCATCGCCGGCGGGTTCGTCCACCACACGGCCGGTAACTTTGACCTGGGCCCACGAGGTTGCAGCAAGCAACGTCACAAACAAGGCAAGCAAAGAGTTTTTTTTGTATAAGTGCTTCATATTGAATGGTTAATTTTAGACGTTGGACTGTTGGACGTTGGACTGTTGGATATTGGACGATGGACTTGGGCTCGGGGTAAATAATCATTTCAAGCTTACCGAGCCCAAGTCCATCGTCCATTGTCTAACAGTCCAATGTCAATTCACTCTGATACGCACCGATTTCACATCATTGGAGCTGCCGCCCACCATGATGTCGAACTCTCCGGGTTCCATGCCAAATGTATTATCACTGCGGTAAAAACTCAAGTCGTCGGCCGTAAGGTCGAAACGGACTTCACGACTTTCTCCGGGTTGCAGCATGATTTTGCGGAATCCTTTTAATGCCTTCACCGGGCGGGTGGTAGAGCCCACCAGGTCGCGGATATATAACTGCACCACTTCTTCGCCGGCTACTTTTCCGGTATTGCTTACGGTTACACTCACCCACACTTTCACCTGTTTACCGGATGGAATACCGCGAGTGGTGGCGGTTTCAACGCTCGCTTTGGGCGTAGTGTAAGCAAAGCTGGTATAGCTCAGGCCGTAGCCAAAGGGCCATTGCGGACTGTTTGATTCGTCAATGTATTTGCTGGTCCACTTGGAATTGGGGTCGAAGGGGCGGCCGGTGCTTTTCTCATTGTAAAACACCGGAATCTGGCCCTCCGAGCGCGGAAACGACATCGGGAGTTTGCCGGAAGGATTATATTTTCCCCACAACACATCGGCTATGGCATTGCCGGCTTCGGTGCCCAGCCACCAGGTTTCCAAAATAGCATTTGCCTTTTCGGCAATGCCCGGTATCACCACCGGGCGACCATTCATCAGCACGACCACCACCGGTTTGCCGGTTTTGCAGAGCTCCAGCACCAGTTCCTCCTGAACGCCAGGCAGGTTGATCTGTGTTTTGGAAGTTGCCTCTCCGCTAATATTGGCTTTTTCACCCACTGCCACCACAATAATATCTGATTGTCCGGCAATGCGCAGGGCCTCCTGAAATCCGGAACGATCGGCGCCGTCCAGCTCGCAGCCTTTGGCATATTGCATGTTTGCACCACTTAATCCTTCTTTGAGACTGACACAATCATTGAAATTACCGGCGCCGTTCCAGTTGCCGATGAGTTCCGTTTTGTTATCGGCCAGTGGGCCAATCAAGGCAATTTTCTGTGATGGTTTTAATGGAAGCACCTCCTGGTCGTTTTTCAACAAGACAATGGATTTTCGTGCCACCTCACGTGCGGCTGCGCGGTGGGCGGGCGCAAGCAGGGTATTTTTTTCGCGCTCGGCATTGCAAAACTTGTAGGGATCTTCAAACAGGCCGAGTTCAAATTTCAGGCGTAGCACACGGCGCACGGCTTCATCAATTTGCGCCTGGGTCACTTTGCCCTCTTGCAGCGATTTTTTCAAATAGGCCTGATAAATGCCGCCCTGCATGTCCATATCCACGCCGGCGTTCAAAGCCAGTTCACCGGCCTCTTTATCGTTGGCCACCACCCCGTGCATCACCATTTCATTGATGCTGGTGTAATCGGTTACCACAAAGCCTTCAAATCCCCATTCTTTCCGCAGGATCTGATCGAGCAGAAACTTGCTTCCGGAGGCTGGAATGCCATCGTAATCGTTAAAAGAGGTCATTACCGTGGCGGCACCGGCATTGATGGCGGCCTGGTAGGGCGGTAAATAAAATTCCCGGAAATACTTTTCACTCATATCCACCGTGTTATAATCGCGGCCTCCCATGGGCGCGCCATAGCCGGCAAAGTGTTTCACGCAGGCCAGCATGGCATCCGGATCGCCTAATTTTTTGCCCTGAATGCCCTTCACGCGTGCCTCGGCTATGCGACTGCCCAGGTAGGGGTCCTCGCCGGCGCCTTCCATGACGCGACCCCAGCGCGGATCGCGGCTGATGTCTACCATCGGAGCAAAGGTCCAGTTGAGGCCGGCCGCACTGGCCTCGGTAGAGGCTACCCTGGCCGATTTCTCGATAGCCTCCAGATCCCAGCTGGCAGCCTCTCCCAGGGGAATGGGGAAAATGGTTTTGTAGCCGTGAATGACATCAAAGCCAAACAGCAGCGGAATTTTCAGGCGTGTTTCTTCCACCGCCACCTTTTGCAATTCGCGCACAAAAGCCGTGGAGTGGCTGTTGAACAGGTTCCCGCAGGCGCCCTTGCGAATATCGTCCTTATAACCCTCGCGTATGGTGGGGCCTGTGCTTCCCCAATCGGTGGTGTACAGGGTGAGTTGCCCGATCTTCTCCTCCAGCGTCATTTTGGAAAGGAGGGTTTCTACCCGGGCATTGATGGCAGCAGAGGGCCTGTAGGGCTGTGCCAACAAACCGGTTAAACAGCAAAGCAGCACTATTACAGTGGTTGATAATGATTTGATTGATTGCATATCGATTGAGTAAAATGAGATCGTCCGGAGCTTTATCACTTGTGTTGATCAAACAACCACTCCAATACTTCCGGATTGTAATACACCACATTCCAAATGTCGTGATACAGCGTAGAGAACTCGGTGTAACGCACTCTCCCGCCGGATTTTTTAAGCGCTTGCACTATTTGTCTGGAGCATCGTGGATACACGACATCGTCCAGAGCACCATGAAATACCCACAAGGGGATGTTTTTAATTTTGTCGGCATAACGCGGATCGCCACCACCGCACAGCGGCATCCCGGCAGCGAACAAATCCGGCCTGCGCATCAACAAATCAAAAGTACCGAACCCGCCCATGCTCAGGCCGGTGAGGTAAATTCGGTTTCGATCAATATCAGGATGCTCGGCCAGGGTCTTTTCTATCAGTTCCAGTACCATGCGGCCGGGAACAGTGGGATTCTCCTGATAGAGGGTTTGCCAGTCTTTACTGCTGCCGCCCCAACGCATATCGGGCGGGCATTGTGGGGCCAGCAGGTAATGCGGATGTTTTTCGCGCACCCATGTTTCGCAAAAGGCATGAACGCCATTGCGCATTTGTTCATGGTTAAAACTCCCTCTTTCGCCCGATCCATGCAGGAAAATGACCAGGGGATATTTACCATTAGGAGAGTTTTTTTGCCAGGGCGTCATCAACTGATAAGGCAGAGCGTGGCCTTCCTTGTCCTGATAAATGGCCCGTTGGAAAAATCCGTGCTGATCGAGCGGCACTTGCTTATTTGGACTGGCAACCTTGGCCTCCTGTCCGGAAAAATCAACGCTTCGGTCGGCGGTTGCCTTATCGAGCCAGCCCCCGGTGAAACCTGCCCGCTTGAGGCCGCGTACGATGTACGGATTGCGCTTCATCAGATCCCATAAGAATCCGGACCGGTAATTTTCCAGCATGAGTACAATAGGCCCCTGATCAATGCCCAGGTAGTCTTTATCCACCCAGAACGGATATCCGGGCTGCGCCTTGGGAGATCGCGCTATTTCGGTGAAGGTTTCATTATACCCGTCAAAAAAACCATATTTACCCACCGGCCAGCGTTTCCACATAGCTTCCAGGGTGGGCAAACACACCTCCGGTGCAAAAGGCATGCAACCGATGGCGGCGGTTGGGGCAATGGTTCCATCGTCTTCCAAATAATCAATGGCCACGCCACGGGCGCCATATCCCGGACAATAGATTTTTTTGCCCTCATGCATCATATCGGTATCCGGACCATCGCCTGCGGTAAGCCCCCAAATCTCGGGACCATATCCCTTAAACCGGCCGGGATTTTCAATGCAGTACTGGCGTTGCGCCAGGGCGGCGCGACGGGAATTTTCAAAATAATCTATTCCCATCTTTTTCATGTAGGGATCCTGGATGCCCCGAAAATCAATCCAGCAATGGCTGTACTGATGTCCGAACATCGGGCCGAAGTTGACGTGATCCTGCCCCATGAACGTAGCCCGGAAATAAGGCTCGCACCATTTTTCCCAGGTTTCGGTGGGTAGTGGATGGGTGGGCGAACCCAAACCCATGATGTTCAGGATCATGGCTTCGTTGTACCCCCGCCAATCAGCAGCCAGGACTCCGTCGCGCTCCGGGAACCAGCCCATGCTCAGGCGCGTTTGTTCGTTCATAAACCAGCCGAAATCGATCTGGCGGTATAGATAATCAGCAGTTTTGCGGATGGCCTCTTCTGTAGGTGTATTGCGGTCGAAGTAGGTCATGCACGACAACACGCCTGCCATCAACAGGCCGGTGTCTATGCTGGAGAGCTCAACATTTTTAAATCTGAGCGCGTCTTGTGTTTTCAGGAAATGGTAGAACCACCCCTTGTATCCTGCCGTTCCGGATTCGTCCGGACCCTGAGGCAGGTTTTTTAAAAATTCAAGCGTACGTAGTACGCGTTCAGCGGCCTGTGCGCGGGTAATCCACTTGCGTTCGGCTCCTACCAGATAAGCCGACAGACCAAATCCGGTGGCGGCAATACTGGAAAAATGATCGGTTGGATACCGATCGGGCACCTGAAAGGTGACCGGGTGCGCCAGTTCCCAAAAATAGAGGAAATGCCGCTTTTGTACCTCGTCCAGGGAGAAGTGAGGGTTCTCTGCGCCAATGCCGGCATAGTGCGACTGAGCGTGTGCCATTGCCCCCCAAAGCAGGAAAATTAAAAAGAGGAAATGCTTCATAACATGGTTTAGTAAGATCTTCATTTCACTCAGAAAGCTGTCCAAATTCGGGCGGCAGGCTTAGTACTGCCGCCCGAATACGATTGTTTT
This sequence comes from Saprospiraceae bacterium, assembly GCA_020850025.1. Taxonomy (GTDB): domain Bacteria; phylum Bacteroidota; class Bacteroidia; order Chitinophagales; family Saprospiraceae; genus M3007. The sequence goes on along the minus strand of JADZFI010000045.1, from coordinate 6,632 downwards.
ATCGTTTTAATTTGGAACAGAGCCCGCCTGACAACGGGCAACCAATCTAACTAAACTCATTGTTTCACAAACTTGGCCTTGCTTATCAGCATGCCCTGGCGGTTAAAGCCATTCAACAGGTACATGCCGGCAGGGAAACGGGATACATTCAGGTCAGTAGTAGTATCGCCGGAAGTATTGGCCACTGCTACGCGGCGTCCGTACATATCGTACACTTCCAGACGACTTACCTCTTCCATGTTCTCCACCAGCAGCCATTCTGTGGTTGGGTTAGGTGATACGCGCATGGCCACAATATCTTCCGGACTGAAGGTTCCAACCGAGATACAGTTGCCGTCGCCAATCACGATATCATCGAAGTAGGATGTTACGTCTTGTCCTGTTGCATCAATTCCGAGATCGAAGAACAGGGTCAAACGGCGGTATTCTCCGTTGTCCGGTACTGCGGCAAAGTTGAAAGTGAGTTCTTCCCACTCATTGATCTTGGTATTGGCCACCGGAATTTCAAATGCCGGAGCGCCTGTAGCTGAACCTTCCACTTTCACGGCAAAGTTGCCGATGTGGTCCATGTGAACCTTGGCTTTAACGGTTTTCACGCCTTTCCAGTCGATAGGAGATTCCAGATCCGGGAAGGAGTAGATACCTGCAAATGGCAGGGCATCCTTTGCTTTAACAAATTTACCCACCTTACCGCTGGTATTGATGCCGGAAGCATTTGGGTTGTCAATTACTTCGAATTGATAGGCAGCAGCCTCCAGATATCCATTGGCGAAGTATTTGAATCCAAGCGTTGTTTGTGGCGCTTCGTGATCCACGATACAGCCGTTGTAGCCGGCGCGTGCCCAACGGATATTGTCGTAATAATAAGTACCACCACCTACGGCGCTGGCTACATTAGCGAAAATAACCAGTTTGTTGTGCGCAGTGCCCACAGCTCCGCTGAAATCAATATCAAACTTGTACCAGGCGTTTGCTACCGGCACAGTATCAAAAATCTCTACTGCAGGTCCGTTGCCTTCCAGCTTGAACAGGAACGGAGCATTGGCAACCGGCGACCAAACAAGCATAGACAGGTGGTTGTACACGCTCAGGTCCGGAGCCGCAGGGAATTCAATACCGATGCCGGCATATTCCGTACCTCCACCCGCAGGATCCTTGTATTCACCCACCTTTAGTGAGCCGTTTTCCGGTGTCAGGTGCGGGTTGTTTACCACCGAAATATCATCTGCACCGTAGAAGATCTGGGTGTAGTTACGCTGGCACTCAAAGTCGTCAATGATATTAATAATTGGTACCACACCGGCACAGGGGTCGATGGTAATTTCTGTTTGACGGAGGTTGTCGAAATACCAGACCTGACCTAATGCAGCAACTCCCGCATTGAAAATAATGCGCACTTCACCGAAGTCGGTGATGCCGTTAAATGCAGAAAAGTCAAAGCTGAGTGTCTCCCATTGACCAGGCGTAGTAATCTCAGCTTCCGCCTCTTTATTGCCCTGGGTAGGAGAATTCAGGATCAGCGTCACCGTACCGCCAACGGCCGGGCTCAATACATCGAGGTTAAATTGCGCATAAATGGAGAGATCCAGATTCGTCAGGGAAATGCCCTGCAAGGTGGAGAAAGCAGAGCTACCCTTTGTGTAGCAACCCACCTGAGTGGAGTTGTTTACGCCGTTAGGATTTGGGTTGTTCACCGGCCCCTGGAAAACGCCATGAATAGGCTCGTTTTGATCAAGTGGCTGCCAGCCGAGGTGAATACCGTCCTGGAAATCTTCCAGCGGCGGAGCGGCGGTTGGAGCAGACAATTTGATGTTGTCAATATGGTACACATCTCCGGGCTCGCCATTTACGCCTGCATTAAAGAACAGGACAATTTTTTTGTGTCCCTTTCCTACCTGATCGGAAAAATCGGCCGTATAGGTCACCCATTTATTGAGCTCTGTTACATCTATAAAGACCTCTTTGGGAGGGTTCGGTCCACCTTCAATTTTCATCAGCAATTTGCCGGCCTTGGGCGCCCATAACTGGCAGGAGAATTGATTGCGCACCGAAAGATCAATCGGATTTTCGTAGTCAAGTTGAAGATTGGACCATTCTGTTCCCTGGCCGCTTGGGTCCTCAAAACGTCCAACTTTTGGAGAGTTATTGTCTCCCGTTGGCGCCGGGTTGGATACAACAGAGAAAAAGCTCCAATCACCGGTGTAAGTCGCATTCCGGTTACATTCAAAATCATCAATAATGTCAGGATCCGGCACCACATCTTTACAAGGACTCGGCACCACACAAACATTGTCGAAGTAATAGGTATCTCCACTTGTTTCCACCCCGGGGTCAAAGAACATGACGATCTTGCTTAGTCCGGTATTGGCAGCCTGGGCACTAAAATCAAAGGAATAGGTCTGCCAGGCGCCTGTTACTGCAATGTTTTTTATTTGTTCAAACCCACCGCCTGCGCCTTCAAGTTTGAACAGAATCTGTGTTGGAGCAGTGGCAAAGATGTCAATATTGAACTGATTGTACACAGAGAGATCAAAGGGCGTACCATTATCTGCCAGTAGCAGGCTGTAAGCATGCAAAGGGGATTTGACATATTCAGCGCAGTGAGCACTGTTGTTCACAAAATTGGGAACAGGATTGTCTACAGGAGCGAGGAGGATTCCGTTAATGCCCTGAAAATTGAGTCCCGGTCCTTCAAAATCCGCCAAACAGTTTTCTGCTTTTTCAGCACGAATGTCGTCGAAGTAATAGGTCTTGTCGTCTCCCAATACGAAAGAATTGAAAGACACCAGTATGGTCTTCAGGTTTGTATAACCGGCACCCGCAGAAAGGTCGAAGGTGTACTCCACCCATTGGTTGGCAATGGTAATATCCACAATTTTTTCCACCGCCGGGCCACCCGGACCTTCCAGTTTCAGCAAAGCCTTACTGGGGGCTGTGGGCGACCAGATTTTCATTTTGAACTGGTTGAACTCACTGATGTCCAGGGTGGTCGGGAAAGTGTGCAACGCAAAACAGAAATCGAAATTTGGGGCATTCGTATAGGAACCCACCCACTCACTGATATTTACGCCACTTTGATCCGGATTTTGAACCGCACCATTATAGGTGCCATTCAGGCCGGTCCAGGTGAGGTCGGGCGTACCGCCCTCAAAATCCTCGTAGGTAACCTGAGCATTTACGCCCAGACTGCCGAAAAATAAAAGCAGGGCAGTGATAAACAAATTTTTCATAAGCACTTCTTTTAGCATTGGTTATGTGTGAAAATGATTTAGTTACAATAGTTTTCGGCTTAATGGAGTATCACTTTTTGTATGATAACGCGACCCGAGGGCTGGATGATTTCCAGGAAATACAATCCGGAAGAGAGTTCTTTTAGCGGCCAGGATTGGCGAATATCGCCTGCCGGGAAAGGCACTGCAGAAAAAAGTTCCTGCACCATTTTACCCCGAACATCCCGCAAGCGTGCACTCAACACCTGAGCCTCAGTTAAATGTATGTCCAAAGACACTACCCCATCCACGACAGGGTTGGGCGTCACGGTTATGTCAAGCGAATGATCTGCCTCCGGTTCAGAAACCGGGGTGTTGTCGGGCACAAAACCGACGGCGGTCAAAGCCGGCGCGATTTCCGGATTTTGCATGAACAGGTTCCAGAGCAAACCCGTGCGGTAATTTTCTATCATGCCAACAATAGGCCCCTGGTCTATGGCCAGGTAGGAAGGAGCAATCCAGTTCTGGTTCAGATTAAATGCATCGTAAAAACCATCTACGCCCCAGAGTTTTTCACCACGCACCCGGTAGAAATGGCGCAGCGCAGCCATACTCTCCTCCGGTGTATAGGCCATACTGGAAAGAGCAGCTGTGGGAGCAATAGTGCCATGATCGTTGGTTGGCCAGATATCGTGCGCCGAATAACCGTTTGGCCCATCACTGGAGGTCAACCCCCAACAGTCTGCACCGTATCCGGCGTGCTGCTCCGGATTGGCAATCGCATAGGCCTGCTGTATAAGGGAGTGATTGCGGTTGCGCACAAAGTAATTGCAGAAAGCATCCCGCTTCCCGCGAGGATCGAAGCCCAGGTAGGAGTAATGGGCAAAAAACAGCGGACCGCCGCCAAACGGGCCACAATAGATCTTGTAGCCAAAATGGGTGCTGTTGTTGGCATAATTGCCGGAGGTCCAGCCGGTTTGATACAAGCTGGCCGGCACAGAATGCGTAGGCGAAGCCGCCGCCAGAATGTACACCAACTGTGCCTCGTAGAAGCCCCGCAAAGGGAAGTTCATCTGCCATCCGTAGTTCGGCGACCAGTGCCAGTAAAGTACCCCGCTGTTATTTCTGCGATACCAATCCCACTCCACTTCTTCCCACAAACCGGTGATCACGTCGCGCAGCGCGTTTTCCAGGGGGTTGTCCTGATTGAAATACTGACGAGCTGCCAATAATCCCTGTATCAAAAAAGCCGTTTCCACCAAATCACCGCCATCATCGAACTGGCTGAATGGAATTACATTGCCATTGGTGCCGTTCATCCAGTGTGGGAACACGCCGTGGAACCGGTCGGCAAACTGCAGGAAGGAGGCTATTTGTATCAGGCGGTTCAAGGCTTCTGTTCTGCTGACCCAGCCGCGTTCGGCGCCCACCAGAATGGCCATGATGCCAAAACCGGAGCCCCCCGTGGTCACAATATTCGCATCTCCGTTGCTGCGCTCGCGGGCCATACCGCTCACCGGGTGACCGTAATCCCAAAAATACCTAAACGTGGCGCGCTGAGTCATTTCCAGCAGTTCCTCGTCGGTCATGGGCAAGCACTGAGCTGAATCTACTGTAGAAAATCCGCTCTCACCTGCTGCGCTAAAGGCCGTAACGCGGTAGTGTCTTACGAGCCCTTCCGCCTCATCGCCCGTCCAGTCAACCGCCAGGGCTTCTTTGCCCACTTGCTTAAGAAAGGCAAAGGATGCCCCCCCGTTGACAGAGCGGTAAATTTTGTAGCCCGTGACATTGGCTTCGGTATTAGGCTTCCAGCTCAGGGCAACATGCTTTTCATACCCGACGGCCTCCAGCCCCTGCGGTGCAGAGGGAACCTGGGCCTGGGCAGACCCAAGCACGAAAAGGGCATAGAAAAGACAAGCGTAACGGATTCGGGCAAACATCCTCATGGTTGAACAGTAGCTTTTCCCAATTCACGGTAAAATTGGGAGATTAGCGAAATTCGCAGGATGAAATTAGGACAACAAACAATTTTTGAAAGAAAAACGCACCTCACCAATACTACGCCATGTAAAAAATCAGCAATGAGCGCTTAAAAAGCCATAATAAATTCAGTCAAATTGGCCTCTTCAGGCAAGCCGAGTTTCTTGCGCAAGCGGTATCGTTTGTTTTCAATGCCCCGAATGGAGATGTTCAGCAGGGGGGCAATTTCCTTGGAAGACAGGTTCATCTTCAAATAAGCCGCCAATCGGAGGTCGCCCGGCGTGAGGTCTGGATAGGCTTGCATCAGGCGTTTGAAGAAATCGTCGTGCACCCGGTTGAAGGACGCCTCGAACATTTCCCAATCGTGATCACCTTCCAGATGGGCGTCTATCTCCCGAACGATTTTAGACAGGGCCCGGGGCTCATTATGGGCGTCTATGAGATGGTCTTTCAGACTCTGCAATGCCTCGTTCTTGCGGATCAGGTTGAATGCGGCGTTCGACAGCTCCCTGCTCTTATTTTCCACTTCCAATTGCAGGATCTCCCGCTCCTTTTCCGCCACCAAACGTTGCCGGTGCCGTTCCAGTCGTTTGCGATTCACAGATTCCAGCCATGCCGCCAGGGCGATGAATAAGATTCCATAGGCGCCAATGGCCCAATAAGAGCGGTACCAGGGCGGAGCTATCCGGAAAACAACCGTAGCTTCCTCGCCTCCGGCCTCACTGCGCACCCGGAAAACATACCTTCCCTCCGGCAGATTCGTAAACTCCTTCTCCCCGGTGGCGCTCCAGGGCGACCAGCTCTTGGAAAACCCTTCCAAAAACCAGGAAAACCGATTGGGTTGCCCGTAAACCGGCTGCGCAAACTGAAACTCCAGACTGTTCTGTCGGTATGGGAAACGGAGCGTAGCGCCCGGCAAAAACGTTTCCTGATCGGCTGTAGTGACCAGTCTGACCATTGTAGGAGGCAGGCTGCGGATGGAATCCTGTGCCTGCAAGTCGGGGGTATGGAGTAGTGCAAACCCGTTTTCGAGACAAAATAGGTAAACATCCGGCCCGAGGCACTCTACATTTTCGTAAGCCGGAACCAGATTCAGGGGTATTTTTTCCGGTTTTTTGCCGGTGGTGCGCAACCACAGCCCGCTGCTGTCCAGCACGAATACCTCTTCTCCCTCCCCCGAAATCCATTTTTTACCCCAATGTGGCTCGAGGGTCGTTTTTCCCGCCGTATTTTTCAATCGGAAAGCGGAAGGATGCGCGTTTACGAGCATTTGCTTTTGCCCACCTTCCTCTACTGCGCACAATCCCAGTTGGTAATCGGAGGTAAGCCCGTCTTCCTTTCCGAATTTCTTGAACTCCTGCACCTGCGTCAGCTCCGCATTCAGCCTCAGGCGGTAAAGTCCGCGATTGGGGTGGGTAGCCCAAAGGTTTCCCTCAGAGTCGA
>JADZFI010000044.1 GCA_020850025.1 Saprospiraceae bacterium | reverse complement strand
CCAAAGCCCGTCTGGTTTGCCCTGATGGACCTTAAAGCCAGATTCGGGCAGCATGTTTTTTACAAGGTATTGGCTGAAAATCAGGATATTATGGCCCTCTTACTGGCAAAACCCGACGGCTCAGAACCTTACCTGGTCTTCTGGTCGCCGAAGGCTACCAACGATGGCAATGCCAACCAGGACATTCCGGTTTCTCAGGTGATCAACTGGCAACAGGTATTGCCCGCGGGATTTCAGGCAGCCGGCAATACCGCGCAAATGCTCGCGGAAAGTCAGCAAGCAGGGGTCACCTTTACGGCATTCAACAGCCTGCAATGCGGCTCCCTGACCGTACAAGCGGTTAGGCGTTATCCTGCGTTTGTCCCGCTGGTATCCTGCAACGGCTGTCAGAACGTTACCCAACCTGGCAGCATCCTTGCGCCTTCACCTAGTTCCGGACAGGAGCCTTTCAATCCGTCTGTTATCCAAAACCAAAACAGCGCGAGCGGAGGCGATGTATCGGAACCGCTTGTCTACCAGTGGCAATCCTCCACAGATCAGCTGCAGTTTTTCGATATCCCTGGGGCCAACAATGCAACTTTTGACCCGCCAGTGATCAATCAAACCACGTATTACCGCAGGGGAGCCAAAAGAAGCCATTGCGCAGACTACCTGTACACAACTACTGTTTCCCTGGTGGTAACACCGGTTAATATCTGCCCGGTGATAGAACGCTTTGAACGCAAGACCCACTTCTCAGGGCCCTGCAATCCTCAGGACGATTTTTACTATGAAATTCAGGTGGGGCAAATCAATGCAGATGTCACCATCGAGCTGGACCTGTTGCCGGCCGGTGGAATCAATATCCCCATGTCCTTATTGAACGGCGTTGCGTTCACCACCTCCAGCTTTCAGGCCAACGTACAGTACATTGGTATTCAAACACATCGCTGGCTGGTAAAGGCCTCCAATGGGGCAGTCCAAACGCTTCGCTTGTATTACTGCTGGACCAACCAATATCCGCAACCTGCCGCCCAAACCACGGCATTCAACTTTTGCGACAACCAAACCTTCCCCTGCGCTGATGCGTTTTCAGATCCAGGTGGTGAGGAACGCGACAGCCGGGCTATTGAAACCGGGTTCAAGGTGTGGCCAAATCCAGGCACAGAAACCCTACAGGTAAGCGTTGCCGAGTCCGATGCAACCCCGTCGATGCTCCGCGTATGGTCGGGCACAGGACAGTTGATGATGGATGTTGCAGTGGACCAGACCGCGCAGAATACCGAGCTGATCATCAGCACAGGAAACTGGCCTGGCGGATTGTACCATGTAGCACTATGGACCGGTCGGGAATGGCTGCGCCAGCCTTGGGTTAAGCAGTGAGGGGGAATTATTTAACTTTCACATAAACCCTAGGCTCACCTTTCAGCTTGTATTCCGGCAGATCCTCCGCCGGCGCCAGATTTTGGGTGTCCCAGATGCGCAATGTGTCTCCGTGGAGCTGCCAGCCCACTGCCACTGATTCGCCGTCGTGCCCTTCGTGGCCTGCGTGCATCAAATTCATCAGATTCATGGGTGGGTGCTGGATACAGGAGCTGCCCACACCGGCAATCCATGGCTCAAACTTGTCAAAACCGCCGAAATTTACTGCCGTTCCATCTGCGTGCAATTCGGTGAGCGACGTTACGGCCATCTCGCCTGTTTTAGTCTGGTATTGGTAGTTGCCGGCCAGACGAAGTCTTCCCAAAGAAAGGGTCAGAATATCAAAATTATTCACATCCACTTCATCTTTGGCCACAAATGCGGTAGGCCAGTAGGGTAGTGGTTCGCCCGTAAAGGAAAATTGCAGCGTGCCGGTTTTTTCGTCCAGCGTAGCAGTTATAGGCTTATCCTCGAGTCCTTCAAATTTGATACTTATGGAGTTTGAGCCGGTAATGGTGTAAACGCCCACGCCTGCATCCGACATGCAGGCGGTCATGATTACCGTGTCTTTGGTTTGAAAAATCAATTCAGCACAGTTCATATAAGCGAGGGTGTCTGGCAGATTTTCAGAAAAAAGCGCATCGTGGTAGGGCTTGCTTACCCAATACTTGTGTTTAAGGATGGAAGCAGCATCCGGTGCAGCCGGAGAGGTTGGAGCAGACTGCTGACATGCCACGAACAGAATAGTAGCCGACAAAACAAAGAAAAAAAAGCGCATAAAAAGGAATGTTGGATTGATTTGGCGACAAAATTAGCATTACTTTGAAAACAGTCTTTACATTTGAAACTCCAAAAACCAAATCCCGTTATTCCACTGTTTAGCATCAAAAACAACAAATAATATGTCGAAAAACGTCAGAAATCTGTCGTTTCGAAAAGGTTTGGAGGATAATCTGTTCGAAAATCTGGCTGAGACCAAAGCAGAGAACGGCGAGCTGGATCAGCAGAAGCTGAAAAGTCTGGCCGATAAATACCTCATCGGGAACGCCAACACTTACGGCGCTGCCACCTTCTACGATTTCCTGAATCCTGAAAAAAGCAACAAAAAAGTGTTTTCCTGCGCCGGCAGTGCCTGCATGCTGGCCGGCACGCAAAAGGATCTACATCATTCTCTGGAAAAGCACTTCGATGCCTCCGAGATCGGCGAAGTGTATTGCCTTGGACGCTGTTACGAGAACAAAGCCTTCCACTATAACGGCCTCAATTATTCCGGCGACGACATCCAGCATATGGAAGCGCTCAAGACGGGAAAAGTGAAGGCCCTTCCGGATCACTACCACGTAGGATCTATGGGTAAAGGCATCCTCACCAACCCTGAAATCACGCAGGAAATATGTGAGCGTACACTCACTCAGCTT
>JADZFI010000043.1 GCA_020850025.1 Saprospiraceae bacterium | reverse complement strand
TTTTTGAATATGCCTATGATTCCGGGCTGCAATTGCCCTACATTCGGGTAGGTATAAAGCCGCCGCTTTCCTCCAAGTTTTCCAAAGTGGATGGCCTGATTCATGTGGCGCCTGAAATGACTACTGCATTATTGGATCCAGTCGTTGATGCCCATCCGGGAGGGCCTGCATTAACCAAATCGTTGATCCGGAAGAATCAGGATGGTTCCTTCGATGCATATTTTTCTTTTGAAGACTTTCCCCATCCCGACTCCAGTGATTTGAACACCTCCGATACCTTGTACTTCCTGGCCATAGTTTTAGATGGTATATACAACTTATCTCAGGGGGGCTTGCTTCATTGTTCGCTGACTGCCGGTAGGTGGGCCTCCGGTTCCTTGATTAATAATACTCAGACATATCAATTGACGGCTACTCCAACCACCATTGATGTGCCTGGGCATGAACCCTGTGCCAATAATTTAACCGTAACGGGAACCTCCATTCTTACCCAAGATTGCGCCGGTGTTGTGCGATTTACCTTGTCGCACAACCATGGTACTCCGATGAGCTTCAATCGATTAAAATTAGAGTTTAGACTTGATGCAAATGCAACAGGCAGCGCCATTCCGGGCGTCCCGGTATCAAACTTGCCGGATGCTGCAGATAACGATACCTTAATTCAGGTTCTGCCTAATCGTTGGTATTATGTGTACGAGAAGGTTGCTCCATTGAACAGCTCGTTTCAGATAGCATCGGGCATGTATGTAGAGGTGCCTTTTAGTTTGTTTAATAATTGTGTGGACTATCATATAACTGTGGGCGAAGGAGACCCCACGCCGGGTGCGGGTAACGGCAACTCTTATTGCGCCCTGGAGGTTATTCCGGGCCCTCCATTGTGCGATCCGAGAGTGGTGGGCAGTGTGTTTTTATCGAATGTTGCCCCTGCGCCGATGTACAAAGTGAGTCTTAAGGATTTCAATTCTCCTTACGAGGAGGAAATCAATACCTTTTGCGAACCGGAATATTCCTTTTGTCCGGATCAAAGCCAGGCGCCTTTTTTTCTGAAAGTGGAAACCGCGCCCGGGTATGAAAATGATTATCTGTGTACCAGCGGGGGGGGAGCAGGGGTAACGACGTACGATATTGTGTTGATTCAAAAGCACCTGAAGTCCTTACCTCAGTTTCCAACGGTTTATGAGCGATTTGCGGCAAATGCGGTAGCAGACACCTTAATAAATACGATGGATATTAATGCATTTAGAAGTCTTATACTGGGAGTTTGGGATCCATCTGATAATGATCCATCTAATGATGGTCCCTTTGAGTTTGTTACAAGCTGGCGATATTTCAATGAAAATATCAATATCCCTATTCCCCCGCCAACTCCGAATGACCTTTTGGATCCATTTGGTTTAAAGACGGTACCTACTGTAACAGGAGTCACCGACACCAGCCATGTCCCGATCAATGGCATAGGCAGTTATGGGCGTTTTTTCGCGATAAAACTGGGCGATATCAATCGGAGCTGCAATTGTGACGGCTTTAGGCCATCTGAGCAGCCGGTAGAAGGATCGGCTCAGTTTAAACTGGGGAAAGAAGAAGTTCAGCAAAAAGAAAAAATGGTGAGGATTCCGGTTTATTGGGAGTCTGCTTTCAAACCAATTGCCCTTCAGGGCGGATTCAGGTTTGATCCATCCGTGCTGGCCTTCCAAGGTATTCAGCCGAACCCGGAAATTCCGGTGTATCCCTGGCATTTTGGTACTACCAAGGCAGAAGAGGGCATCTTGAAATTTGCCTGGGATAATGATCAGAATCTTCAGCTCCTGCCGGCCAAAATGCTCCTTTTTACCGCAGAGTTTGAACTGAGATACGGACAGGATTTACCTGACGAAGCACTTTTGTGGTCCTCAGACCAGGTATTATCCTGCCTTGCCTATTCGGAAACAGGGGAGGAGTTTAGAGTTGGGCAGGGGCGTCAGGAACAAAGCGCCGGCCGCATCCCGGTCATGGCGCTGACGGTCAGCCTTAATCCTGCAACAGACCAGGCAATAGCCTATATCTATAGCGAGAAAGCCTCCGAAGTGACTTTGATGCTTACAGATGGCAGAAGCAGGATGTATTCCAAACAAAAGATTAGCCTGCAGGCCGGAGATAACAATGTTTCCGTGCACTTTCCGGATTCCGTACAACCGGGGATATTTTACCTGATCCTGGAGTCTGAAAATACCCGTCTGCAAAAAAAGTTGGTCAAGTTGTAGAGGAGTGTGATGAGGGTGTCTCCTAAGTTGCATGTTTAGTTCTACCGCAGAGGCAGGGCGACGCAGAGGTAATGCCATACACCTCAGCGTCTCTCCGACTCTGCGGTAAAATTTACTTAGGAGATAGCCTCTTACTAACCGAAAAAAACCTTTCTCCCCCTTTATATTCAATCCAGGCTTCACTCATGAAAAAAATAGCATTCCAAATACTCCTGCTGAGTCTTGTACTGCCCAACCTTTGGGCACAAACCCGTTATTATGTAAAAAACACGGCCGGCGGCCAAAGCACCGGAACTTCCTGGGCCGATGCTTTCACCGATCTGCATCTCGCCCTTAACACCTCCCAGGCAGGAGATGAAATCTGGGTGGCAGAAGGTCTGTTTATGCCGGACACCGGCGCCAATCGCGACCGATCCTTTGTACTGAAAAGCGGCGTAAAACTGTTCGGCGGGTTTTCAGGTACGGAAACCGATCCGGCCCAACGAGACCTAACCGCCCATCCAACCGTTCTGAGCGGAAACATAGGGAATCCGGATATGGCCGAGGATAACTCCTACACGGTCTTATACATGGCCTACCCGGATACCAGTACCCTGTTGGATGGCCTGGTACTTCAGGATGGTTATGCGCAGAGCGATACCGCTTTCAATCAAATATCACCGGTGCGCAGCGGCGGTGCAGTATATGTAATGGCTCAAAACGGAAAGGGGCAGCCCACTTTTCGAAATTGTATTTTCCAAAATAACTACGCCAGGGATTACGGAGGCGCCTACTTCGTAAATGCTCAGGGCTCGTCGGGGAGTACGCCCTTGTTCTACAGGTGCACCTTCCGGCACAACACTGCGGGATTCCGGGGAGGGGCTATTTACATTACAGGCGGGAATTACTATGATCGGGGCATAGAGTACGACCATTGTGTGTTTGATTCAAATGCCGTTTTGGGTGATTATGGAGGTGGTATTTACTGGAGATGTAATTTCGGATCTGAGCAATGGGATTTTATTGGATGTAAAATGGTAGGTAACGGATCAAACTTTGCTGGTGGATTTTTTTATTATAGTTATTTTGGTGCCAATCCATTTCGTATTGAGATTAATGGCTGTCTATTTGATGGAAATAATAGGAAATTTGGAAATCCAACAATTGATGGTGACATCATTCCACATGGCAAACAGACAATTGTTAAAATCCAGAATACTGAGTTTATTAATGACCACGCCGTTCCATTCAGTTTTTATTCAGCTCTTGATTTAAACAGTTTGATTACAGATACCTTCATCATAAAAAAATGCTCCTTCATTCATCCTAAAGCGGCTTCTGTGTTTATTTTGGCTTTTCTTTGGGGCGGGGGAGCCTATATTGATGTTTCTAATAATGTGTTCTGGAGAGATTCCATTTATCCAGAAAGCAATTCAAGCGCTCGCGCAACAATAAGTTTATTTAATTCAGAACTCATTATTCAAAATAACATTATTTATGGACCATTTTCTCCAATTGATGTAACAGTTTTTAAACGTCAAAACTTGCCTCACTACGCCAAAATTTCAGGCAATTTAATACTAGATGGAAGGAAATCAATGGCGTTTTCAAGCGTAAATGCTTTTATTCCTACTTTAGCAAATATTACCTACAAGAACAACACAGTAGTCAATTGTAAAGATGGAGCTGTTTCACTATCTTATAATAAGGAAAAGGTTAACGCCACCAACAACATCTTCTACGACTGCAAATCCGCCACCACCGGCCTGCCTGCGCTTCCGTTCAGGATGAATCAGGACACCTTTTTCTTTTCACATAATTATTTCGATAGCGATTATTTCTGTACCGGTTATCCCAACATCACCTGCGGCCCCAACAACATCTTCGGCATTGACCCCATGTTTCGGGATACGGCGGCGGGAGATTACCGGCTGTCAGCCTGCTCGCCGCTGATCAATATGGGCTCCAATCTTGCGGCGGCGGGCATACTGACAGATCTGGCCGGCTTGCCGCGTATTCAGGACGGGCAGGTAGACATCGGCGCTTACGAAACGGTTCCCTTCGGATTAGCTTCGGCGCCGCAGGTAAAGCCGGCCTGTTCGGGCGCCTCCAACGGCAGCATTGTGCTACAGCCGGAGAACGGCTGCGCCCCCTACACCTATCAGTGGCAGCCTCAGGCCGGCAATGGCCCGGAGCTGAACGGTTTGCCGCCCGGCTCCTATCAATATACCCTGAGCGATGCCTCCGGCCGGCAAATAACAGATACCCTTTTGGTGCCGGAAGCGCCGTCGCCGGATGTGGCCATACAGGCTGCTGATGTACTCTGCGGTCTGCTTACCGGTGGTCAGTTGAGCGCTACGGTGCAGAGCGGCACAGCACCGTTCGCTTATAAATGGCAGCCATCAGCACCTGATACCTCAGCGCTGACGCAGCTAACCCCCGGAACGTATGCGCTCACGCTGACGGACGCCAATGGCTGTGAGGACAGCACCGTGGCAACCATTGGTCTGGCAGGTCAACTGACGCTTCAGGTCGGCGGGTCTCCCATTTCCTGTCATGATGCAGCAGACGCCTGGTTGTCGGCTACGCCGGTTACGGGTGCAGCGCCTTTTGCATGGCAATGGCTGGGCTGGCCGGG
>JADZFI010000042.1 GCA_020850025.1 Saprospiraceae bacterium | reverse complement strand
GGAGCCCATGAAACACCAGTACGATTTCGATGCGGCCACCAGCATCGGCTTTTTGCGGGAATACGGGCTGGACAAAGACTTTAAACTCAATGTGGAAGTTAATCACGCCACCCTGGCTCACCACACTTTCCAGCATGAGTTACAGGTAGCAGCCAATGCCGGCATGCTGGGCTCCATTGATGCCAACCGAGGCGATTATCAGAACGGATGGGACACCGATCAGTTCCCGAATAACGTGTATGAGCTCACCGAAGCATTTCTGGTGATCCTTCAGGCGGGAGGCTTTGCAGGTGGCGGCATCAATTTCGACGCTAAAACCAGACGGAACTCCACCGATTTGGAGGATTTGTTCTACGCACACATAGGTGGTATGGATGCCTTCGCACGGGCGCTGCTGGCTGCGTACGAAATCCTGGAAAACTCCGAATACCGAAAACTTCTGCAGGAAAGATATGCGTCTTTTGATTCGGAGGAAGGTCGCGCCTTTGAAGCAGGAAAGCTAAAAATCAAGGATTTGCGCAATATTGCCCTCCGCGATGGCGAGCCACGGCAGCGCAGCGGAAGGCAGGAATTGCTGGAAAATTTGTTGTCGAGGTTTGTGTAGTTATGTAGACTACTGTCCAATTTGACATTGGACAATAGACATGATCCTGCAAAGGCTTGAATTATAGCTAATTACCAAACAAGTCCAATATCCAAATATCCAATAGTCTTCTTACTTACATTTTAAGCACTTTTCCGGTCCTGATCCCTTTTTCGCTGCGGTATTCCAACAGATAAATTCCAGGAGGCAGATCGTTTACAGGTATGCTGATCGTTTCTGTTTGAGTGGTTCTCCATTGGTTGACTAACTGACCGGAGGCATGGTACATATTTAGCGATCCTTCCCATTGCCCGTCTGGCAGATGGACCGTAATCTGTTCTGCAGCCGGATTGGGTACAACCGACAGCTTATTCGAGGCATAGGGAGTATTCGTTTGGGTAAAGGCCCAGTCGGGGTTGATTTTCCCGTAAACGGTATCGCCCTGTATGACCGCACCGTTCATTCTTTCATTGAAAAAATAGTCAATCAGGCTGTAAGCATACGTTGTCCGACCTATACCCGGGCGAAACACTTCATAGTAATGGTATCCGAGGTTGCAGGTGATACCTCCTTCTATGCCATACAACCAATGGCTAGGATCATCAGGAACCCGATAAACCGAACAAGTGTCAATTTCAACAATTCCAACCGGATTTGGATTGCCAAAGAGGATGGAGTTTTGAAGCAGGGTTGTGTACGTCAGAGCATCCCAAATAACCGGCACTGCCTGGTGATGGTAACTCGAAATTCGCTCCCAATCCTTTTTCAAATAGGGAATGGTTATGGTGTCCAGGAAGTATTTGGTGTGATTGAACAATCCGCTTACGTTTTCCACGGTCCTTTTTTCAGCTACATATATTAGAGAGTCAGGCGTGTTGACCGGCTTTTCCAGTATTTTTATTTTGTACCACAGGTTGGTCCCTCCAGTCTCGTAGATCGAGTTTTGGCTGAACTCAAACACATCTCCAACATGATAATCAAACATATCCGACATTTGATATAAACGATCGCCAAGTCCGGCTGCTTCCAGCCCTGTTAGCGTAACCGGG
This sequence comes from Saprospiraceae bacterium, assembly GCA_020850025.1. Lineage (GTDB taxonomy): Bacteria > Bacteroidota > Bacteroidia > Chitinophagales > Saprospiraceae > M3007. Next base: position 1,037 of record JADZFI010000042.1, on the reverse strand, counting down.
GCGTTTTCATCCGAAAAATCGTTGGCCTGGATCAGTCCATGAAACTTGGAGAGTTTCCAGATGGCACCGTTATCGAAAGTGATGGTTTTAACAGAATCAGTCGCGCCTAAAAACTGGGTTTCTTCCAGGTTGGTGACTGATGCCATGACGTTACTTTCCGGAACAGCCAGCCAGGACTGCCCCAAACCCGCACGAGGGTGCAATATGATAAGCGTATCCAGTAGGAAACTTTCATGCCTTAGTATCCATTCATCATCTGCGGTATGCGTCATGGTTTGTCCGAGTAACTGGCCCTGGTCTTTTAGCGCAATGATTTCACCCAGGTCTTTCCATCGAATGACTCTGTTGAGATAATAGCGTGTATTGTTGCCAACCTGTTTGACCGAGTCAATCCTTAGGCTATGCGTTATATGATTGGAATCTGCAACCCGGTAGTGTTGCGTTTCTCCGGGAATAACCGGCATCCATTCCTGGGATGAAGCCAATAAAGGGAGGCCTATTAGTAGTAATATGATTAGTTTCATTTTTAGGTAATTTCGATTTAAAAGTATGCATGAAGTGGCAAAAACCTGGATATTTATTTGATTATGACTAATTTAAGCTAAAAAAGTGATTGTTGATGGTTGTGCAGCGGTTTGTCTGAAATGTCGCAAAGGCGGCAAAACCGAATTTAGAAGTGTCGGTTTTCTGCATTAAAGTTATTTTTCGAGCCCGAAACGAGAGGAGCTTTATCAAGTGGGTGGCAACATCCACGACGTTTAAACCAACACCGATTATGAGAAAACCGATTTACCTGCCTTTGGGGGAAGGCATGCGCGTATTTTGGTACATGGCCTTTGTTTTTCAAACGGCTCAACTTCCCGCGCAAGCCTGTTTTACCATTACTAATTGTCCGCAAGGAGCACCCGCTTAGTGCGATTCCAGTACAAATGACATCAATTTCTGGAATGCGCCTCCCTACACCTACGCACCCGGTACAGGAACCGTGGATATGCCGGAAGCTGCCATTCCACATCTGAGTGTACGTGCCAAGGGCT
>JADZFI010000041.1 GCA_020850025.1 Saprospiraceae bacterium | reverse complement strand
ATACTACTGGGCGCTTTTTGATATAGCCATTTGATGCCCCTTTGACGCTGAAAAATGCCCTGATGTACCACAAATGGGCGATTAAAAAGGCCCCAAGTCCCGCCAAAAAGAACATGCCCCCTTCAAACATGAGCAGTACATCTCCCAGTGTGGAAAAAGCAAGCGCAAGGGCAATGGCATTCCTGAAAATGCCGGAGCTGCTTTTCGTCTCGGTCAGAAGCCAGGCCGCCAGCAAAGGCATAAGTAGTGGCTTGGACAGGAATACCAATGCCGGCTTATTTGACATAATACCAGCCAGATTCAAGAGTACATCAAGACTGAACAGCGTGCGCCACAGAGATTTCATGGATCAGGCTGCCACTTCAGCGGCAATTTTGGCTGCCAGTTCGCGCATTTCCTCCTGGGAAATATCCACTTTAGGGGCAGGTTTGAAGGTTACATCTTCCATGCTGTTAAAAGGCAGCAAGTGAACATGTGTATGCCGAACCTCATCGCCAATCACCACAATGCAAATGCGTTTGCAGGGAACCACTTTTTTTAATCCTTTGGCCACATGTTTGGCAAACAGCCACAAACCGGCATACAACTCGTCGTCCACATCAAAAATGTAATCTATCTCCTCCTTGGTAATGCACAGGGTATGCCCATACGTCTGCGGACGCACATCCAGGAACGCCAGGTACTTGTCTGTTTCGGCTATTTTGTGACACGGAATTTCTCCGTTAACGATTTTGGTAAATATAGATGCCATGGTTAGTGTTTGAGTTGATGAGTGTTTAGGTGTTAAAGTGCCTGTCCAAAATCAAAACGGCGTAGCCGTGACATTCTAGAAAAACCTCCTCCCTTCCCGGCTCATTTTCCGCAGCAGCGGGCTGCAACGGTAGCGGTCTTCAAGGTATTCCACATAGAGGGAGTCGAGTTTGGCTACAATGTTTTCAATGCCAATTTCATCGGCCCAGGAGAGCAGGCCTTTGGGATAGTTAACGCCCTGTGTCATGGCCAACTCAATGTCGTCGCGACTGGCTACCCGGAGGTAGAGCGCGTCTGCGGCTTCATTGATGAGCATGGCCAGGATGCGGGTGGAAATTTCGCGTCCAAGTGCCTCATCGCGTGTGGGCTCCGGCATTACAGCGCCGGGGCGGTAGTCATAAAAGCCCTTTTGGGTTTTACGGCCGAAATAATGAGCGTCTACGAGTCTTTTTTGGGTAAAAGAAGGCTTGTAACGAGGATCAAAGAAAAAATTGGAGAACACCACTTCAGTCACCGCATAGTTGATGTCGTTCCCGATAAAGTCCATCAGTTCAAAAGGCCCCATTCGGAAGCCGCACAGATCGCGCATCGCCCAGTCAATGGTAGCCTCGTCGGCAATGCCTTCGTCAAAAATGCGCAGCGCTTCGCCATAATACGGACGTGCCACTCGGTTGACGATAAACCCGGGAGTGTCTTTGGCTACTACGGTGGTTTTACCCCAGCCATCTATGAGCTTTTTACCAATGTTGACCACATCCGGGCTGGTTTGCAGACCTGGAATGATCTCCACCAATCGCATCAGGGGGGCTGGGTTGAAAAAGTGAACACCCAGGATGCGCTCCGGGTGTTTCAGGTGGGCGCCCATGGCAGAAATGGAAAGGGAGGAGGTATTGCTGGCCAGAATGGTGTGCTCATCCACCACGGCTTCCATACTCCTGAACGCAATTTGCTTTTGCTCAATATCTTCTACAATGGCCTCGATCACGATGCTGCAATCTCGAAATTCACTCATGTGATCGGTGAATTTCAGGCGGCTGAACAATGCATAGGAATCAGCATCGGTCATTTTGCCTTTATCCACCAGCGTTTTGAGGGTGGCTTGTATGTTCTTGCTGGCTTTGGTGAGTGCAATGATCAGGTTATCACAAATCACTACGTTGTGTCCGGCTGCAGCCGCTACCTGGGCAATGCCGCTTCCCATTGCGCCGGCGCCTAATATACCTATTGTCTCCATGAAAGAATGAGTTTGGTCTGACTAGGGGGATTTGATTCGGCAAAAGTACACTGCCGGTTTTATTTTCCCTTCAAACCCTGAAGTGTTTAATAAAGTGTCAACGTTTGGCAAATCAGACAGCCCACTTGCGGCGTATGACTGCAGGCTGTACCTTTGCGGTTTAGTAGACAAACAATGGTTTCCAAAACTAAAATATATCTGATTGGCCTTTGGGCTGTGGCGCTACTTGGCTCCACTGCCGGTGTCAGTATACATCAGGTATATTGCTATTGCGTGGGTGAAACCACTGTTTCTCTGTTTGAAGCGGAAGACGCCTGCCACATGGAGGATGCTGCGGCATTGGCGGACGACTGCTGCAAAATGCCGGAAAAGCCGTTAGAAAAATCTTGCTGTGAAAAACCGGCAGAGAAAAAGGACGGCTGTACCAAAAAAACCACCACAGTAGTCAAGCTCAAAGCGGAATACGAAGTCAGCCATCACGACTTTAAAAAGTTGGATGCGGGCAAGTATTTCCTTGAGGCGGCCGCACCTTCCTTCCCTTTTATTTGGGCGCCAAAGGTTCCAAAAACAGCTTCGAGCCACTTTGATCGCCCTCCCCCTTCCGTAAGCGGACGCATGATGTGTGTTCGCCACGGAGTTTTTCGTTGTTAGTACTGCCTGAATCGGATTAATGTTCGCGGATGCCTTTGCAGGTGTCCGACGAGCCGTTTTTTCATTCATCAAGCAGTCAGACTATGAAAAGTTTACTTTCCCTTTTGGGATTTTTGACCGGATTTCTCCCGCTAGTGGCACAAACGCCGGCGGGCTCCATCACCGGGATGGTTACCAACGAAAAAGAAGAATTATTGATTGGCGCTTCCGTGTTTTGGAAAGACACCAAGCAGGGCGCCACGACCGACCTTGAAGGCCGGTTTAGTCTCCCCAGGCGTGATCAGGAGGCCACCCTCGTGGTGAATTATGTAGGCTATACCCCTGCGGAAGTGCAGGTGTTGCCAGGCGAAGACAATCTTTGGATTGAAGTAGCCGGCGTACACGAACTGCAGGAAGTTACCGTATCTGCCAAAGGCTTTGATACCAAAATTTCCACCATCAATGTACATAACCTGGAAAGGATTACCAGTCAGGAACTGCGGAAAGCTCCCTGCTGTAATCTTTCGGAAAGCTTCCAAACCAACGGCGCCATTGATGTTACCTATCCCAATGCGCTCACTGGAGTGAAGGAAATTCAGCTCCTGGGCCTGCGGGGTATTTACAGTCAGTTCCTGATTGAAAACCGGCCTACTATGACCGGTATTGCCACGCCCTTTGCTTTTGAATACATTCCGGGCACCTGGCTTTCCGGCGTTGATCTGGCTAAGGGCGCCAGCAGCGTGAAAAACGGGAACTCCGGCATCACCGGCATGGTTAATGCTGAAATTGTGAAGCCTGATCAGGATCATCCGCTCTTTGTCAATGCGTTCAGCAGCTCGGAGGGCAGGGGAGAACTGAATGTGCACCTGAATAAAAAAGGGGAGGCCTCGCATCACGGATTGTTGTTGCACGGCTCCTTTGTGGAGAATAAATGGGACATGAACGGCGACCGTTTCAAAGACTCCCCTGACCGACAGCAGTTGAACGGTATGTATCGCTGGAAATACGATGGTCCGGCAGGTTGTGCGGAGTTCAATGTACATGCACTCACCGATCGGAGGCAGAGCGGACAATTCCTGGACATTGAGGGATACTCTGGTCCACGGTTCCGGATTGACCAGCAAAACGACCGGGTGGAAGCCTGGGGCAAGTACGGCAAGGACCACTTTCTGGGCAAACAATTTTTGGCAATCGGAAACATCTTCAGCGGATCCTGGCATAGAAACCAGTCGCAATTTGGCCCTAATACCTACCGGGGGGAACAGCGCTCTGTCTACTGGCAAAGCCAGTTGAGTACCATCATTGATAACACCAACCACACCATTGAAGTAGCACCCTCTATCTACTACGACGATATCCGGGAGAATGTCAATGAAGGCAATCTGGATCGCCGTGAATTTGTACCCGGGGTAATGGCAGAATATACCTACAGCCGTCCGAGTCTGCGCATGGAAATTCCTGATTTCGTATTGGTGGCAGGCTTGCGTACCGATTGGAACAGTCGTTTTGGCTGGCAGGTAACGCCTCGTGTAAGCGCTAAATACAATTTCACCGAAAAGAGCGTAGTGCGCGTATCTGCCGGTAAGGGTTTCCGCTCTCCTAACGTGGTGGCAGAAAACATCAGCCTGTTGGCCAGCAACCGCAGTTTCCAATTCTCCCGCCCGCCCTTTGGCAGCCCTGATGAACTCCTGGGGCCGGAGGAAGCCTGGAACTACGGCATCAACTATACCCAGAACTTCAAACTGGCGCAAAGAGATGCCAGCATCAGTCTGGATATGTACCACACGGAATTTGTGCGCCAGGTGCTGGTGGATGTGGAGCAGCCTCCGGTGGATTCACAACTTACCGTCTTTTTCTACAACAGCACCGACAAGTCGTTCAGCAACAGTATTTTGTTGAACCTGCAATACAACTTGCTGCCGGGGCTGGATATCAAGATTGCCTACAAGTGGAATGATGTTCGCGCCACTTTCGCCGACGGTCGTTTGAAAACGGTTCCGCTCGTGGCACGTAACAGAGGTCTGGTTTCGGTGGATTACACCACTCCGAACAAACGCTGGAGCATCAACACCCACGTGCAGATTGTGGGTCCGCAGCGCCTGCCGGACAACTCCTTCCTGCCCCACGAACTTACGCACGATTTTCCGGTGAATAGCCCAACTTTCGCGCTTTGGAATGCCCAGGTGACGCGTAAATTCGGCAAAAACATGGAGCTATATGTGGGATGCGAAAACATCACCGGCTACCAGCAGCACCACGTGATCATTGCCGCCAACGATCCTTCCTCCCCCTTCTTCAACGGCTCCCAGGTATGGGCGCCCATGATGCGGCAGGTTGGCTATGTTGGGGTACGCTGGGCGCCGAGTGGACTCTAATTCCCCAAATTCCCCAAATTCCCCACATTAACCACATTCCCCCCATTCCCCACATTAACCACATTCTCTCATTATCATGAAACAGATTCTTTTTTTCAGCATATTCATGTTCATCGTCAGCGCCGCTCAGGCACAAACGCCTGCCAGTGGCGACATGACGGCTAAATTCAAAGTCTACGGCAATTGCGGGATGTGTGAAAAACGCATCGAAAAAGCCGCCAAAATAGAGGGCGTTAGTTCT
>JADZFI010000040.1 GCA_020850025.1 Saprospiraceae bacterium | reverse complement strand
CGTTCGTCGACTACCAATGTTGTGGTGCTATGCACCGGGTGCGTTCGTCGACTACCAATGTTGTGGTGCTATGCACCGGATACATTCGGCATGGCCTTGCCTCGATTCACCGTCTTCCGTCCACCGTCCACCGTCACTGTTTCAGCACGATACATTCCACCCGGCGGTTGGCCTGACGGCCGGCCTCGGTGTTGTTATCGGCAATGGGGCGCGATTCGCCGAAGCCGCGGGTGCGGAGGTGGTCGGCGCGTATGCCTTTGATTTCCAGGTAGTTTTGTACGGCTTTGGCGCGACGTTCGGAGAGATCCTGATTGTAGTCGTCGGCGCCAACGTTATCGGTATGGCCGCTGATGCCCAGTACAATGTCCGGGTATTTGAGCAGGAATGCTGCCAGAGAGTCCAGGGACGGTGTTGCTTCGGGGCGGAGCTCGTCTTTGCCGGAATCGAATAGTACTCCGGCGTTGAAGGTGTATTTTTTATCCTTCAACAATGCTTTTTCAATAGATGTTGGTGGGGCAGGCGGCTCGAGCGGGGTGATGGAGATGTCATCTACACACAGGTAGGTTACGCGTTTGATCTTGTCGGAAGGGGCCGGGATGTTCTTGTTTTTCTGGGTGATGCGTTGGTGTTCGCTTTCCGGAAGCGTGTTGGGGGTAGACAAGTCGTTGAAGAAATTGCCGATGGTGAAGTGTTGAAAAGGTTGATCGGGTGTGAAGGAGGTGGATAGTTTGACCCATTGACCGCGGCTTTCCACGATGTTGGGAAAGTTGACCTGGGGTTTAAGGGAGCGGTGGGCTACGGCTGCCGGCGACACTTCATACTGGCCGAATGGCGCTACGGAGAAGCAGAAGCCCAGGTTGCCGGATTCGAGGGGTACGACCGGTGTTTTTGGGGTGTATACTTTGGCGAGGTGTGTTTTGGCTACTATGGAATCCATTTTTACCCAGCATTCCAGCTGGTATTTCCGGCCGGGTTTGAGGGGAGCGGAGAGTCGGCCCTGCACGTATTCATGGAAATCGGTGCGTTGACCTACGTCGTCGGCGGGTAAATAGGTGATGATCCCGAGGCATTGTTCGCCGGTGCGCACGGAGGGTAGCCAGTCGCAGTTTTCAGCTGCCCGGAGCAGATCGGGAGTGCCGTCGCGGAATCCGGTCCAGTCGGCGGCGCGGCGGGGGAAGTCGTAGGAGTATTGGGTAAATTCGCAGGGAACCACCACGGCATCAGGCAGGATTTGTTCGAAGGAAGGGTTGACCACCAGATTTTGGGCCTGTATTTGGAGGGGGAGGAAAATGAGTAGGAGGGGTAGCAGGTGCATTGCAGTCAAATAATTATTTTGTGTTTGTGAGTTTTTTTGCGCATTTGGAACGTATTGTGGACAACGCGCCAAAATATTTTTTGTGCTATAAAAATTGGCTTAAATTTTGTCTGTTTTGTGACAGTTTTAAGTCCGTAAGCACTTTTCATGGGGTATTTTAGTCCGGCCGGCAGGCTTAATTGGGATTTGGTAAGGATGAAATTTTTTATCCCGGTACTCTTGAGGGCATCACAGGAGGGTGTGTGGCGAAAATTTTATTGATATTTTTTATTGAATTCATGACTTTTGTTGAAGTGAAGCAATGTTAATCAGCTGAATTTTCAGGGTATCCAGGCTGTTTTTCAGACATCATCGATATGCAGGATCTCAAAGAAATAATCCTTCTGTTGAAGCAAAATAGCATCCATCCCTTTAAGGATATGGAGGCTAAGTCTAAGTTGTTGGCTCTTTGGAATGGTATTGCTGACGGACAGTTTCCAACCGATGAGGCGGCAGCCAGGAGCCTTTACAATGAGAATCTTACAGGGTCCAAATATCGCAAGTTAAAGTTCGTCTTTCGCGAACGGCTGCTGGATGCGGTAATTGAAATCGTGGGCGTTCAGAAAAACTCTTCTGATTATCAAAAGACCTATTATGAGTGCCACAAGCAGTGGACGGTAATGCGCATACTTACCGGTCAAAATGCAAATTCGGCGGCGCTGTCTGTTGCCGTTCGCTTGCTTAAACAGGCTCAAAAGTATGATTTTACCTTGTTGGCGATGGACACCGCATCTTATTTGCGTACCCAGTATGGATTGCGGGAAAGTGATGATCGGAAGTTTGAAGAGGCTAATGAACTTTTCAATAAGTATCAGAAAGCTTATGATGCGGAAAATCTGGCGGAGACGCTGTATACTACTTTGATTGTGCGGTATAAGGGCAATCAGTCGAAACAACTGGATGTGAGTAGGCTGGCGGGCGAATACTGGGAACGGATACATCCGTTAATGGAGTTGCATAAAACTTACAAGCTACAGATGTACGGGTACATGATAGGCTTGATGCGCTTTACCGAGGCCAATGATCACGTGCAGGCGCTCCAGGTATGTGATGAGGCCATTGGTTTTTTTAATAGTCGGGCTTACGAGCCCAGGGTGCCTTTGCAGATATTTTATTATCAAAGGTTAATCTGCAACATTCAATTGCGTCAGTTTGAGGAAGGTCAAAAGTCGGCAGAATATTGCCTGAAATATTTGCAGGAGGGAACTTTTAACTGGTTTAAATTCAAGGAACTGTATTTGCAGTTGTCTTTACACACTGGCGAATACAACAAAGCTGCCGAAATATTGCAGGAAACCCTCGCCAATAACCGTTTTGAATTCATGCCTGAGAGCATAAAGGAGATTTGGAGGATTTATGAGGCGTATATACATTACCTCGTTTTGT
>JADZFI010000039.1 GCA_020850025.1 Saprospiraceae bacterium | reverse complement strand
CCGGGCCGGCGAGCAATCCAGGGGAGAATTCGCCTCTGCTATGAGTCGCGATGTGGATTATTGTGCCATTCGGATGGAGGATTTCCGCTACCTGATGCAGCAGAATTTCGGACTTTCTCAGGCGGTCATGCTGTATTTGGGCGAGCGATTGCGCCGGGCGGAACGCCACTGGGAATCGCTGATTTTAAAAGATGTGCGCACGCGCATCGTGGAGTTTCTGAAAGAAAGCGCCGGCGAACGGGGACGGCAGGTAGGCTTCGAAACCCTGGTAAAACACGGCCTCACCCAGCAGGATATTGCCAATCTGGTAGGCGCCAGCCGACAAACCGTTACGGCTATCCTGAATGAACTCAAAAAATCCAATTTAATCCACTTCAACCGCAATACCATTCTCATCCGGGATATGGATAAGTTGAACTGACTACTCGTACCCAAGTCCTTCAAGAAAATGATAGGGCCGTTCGCTATTGCGGATGGCCTTTTTTTTGCACTTCGTGACTTTTCATGGCAAAACATAAAACACCTCTACCAGTCGTTTTAACGAGCAGCCAGGAACGCCCCTGTATGATTCAAGTCAAAAAAAGCCATGCAAATACAGTTGTTGATATTCATAATTTTAAGCGCTACGCTAAATTTTTCTTGTGATGGAGATAAGCTTGAAGATAAAAAGGCCTCTGTAGCATCTGTTAAAAAAAACTCCCTGAAGCCTCTATCATTATTTTGGGAAAAGGCATGTGAAAGCGATGTATTAATGCACTCTTTTGATTGCAGTAAAATGGACTGCTATCAAATAGAGCTATTTCAAGACCCCTTTAAAGACCTTGTGGTAATAACCCTGGATTTAAGAGACTCTTTAAGTGATATCATATATTGTTCCAGGTTTAGATATGGTTCACGCTCAAAAAAAAGCATCCAGGAATCAAAAGCAAATGCTCTGATTTTGGCTAACTCAAGTATCGGAGATACTATAACATTCTTATATGAAATGCCCTTAAAACTCGTTGTTAAACCCAAAAACCAAAATATCAATACTTTTTTTTCTGAAACCATTTGGACGTTGTCGCCAGTCGATGAAGACTCAGATTGGCTTGACCCGGAGGTTTGGATGGTTAAGGGACGTTCAGGAGAAAGAGAGATAGTAATCAAACGTCATACATTCAAAGATTCAGTATACTACAACAATTTACAGCGCGTTCTAAACATCTGTAAGGTAAAAGACTATAAGTATGAATAGCGGGAGAATGGGGTAGTTTTGATTTGCTAAGGGGGATGCTTTGGGTGATTGGTGGCATTACACACCTCCATCCCTCCATAATTCCGGCAACCCTTGCGTTAAAAAGGACCTGATACCCGTCACGGTTATATCTTCAGCGGCGCGGTAAGATTCAGATGAATAATTGATCAGATAGTTCTTTTTGGAGCCAAGGGTGTTGATTACATTGCGAAATCCTTTGGAAATCGGGGCAACATTGCCTAATTTGATCTCTATACAAGTCAAGGGTTCCATGCCTCGCATTAGTACAAGATCACATTCCGTGCCGTCGGAAGTGCGATAGAAATATGGTTCGACGCCAGTGGGAAGCAGCGTCAGGATTTGAGAAATGACATAGCCTTCCCAGGAGGCGCCTGCCAGCGGATGTATGGGCAAGTCGTCTGGTCGTTGAATACCTCCTAATGCGTGGAGTAGTCCGGAATCAGCAATGTAAACTTTTGGGGATTTGACCAATCTTTTACCCATATTGACAAAATAGGGGCGTAATACCTGAACAAAAAAAGAACTTTCCAGGAATTCCAGGTAATGTTTGACGGTGTTGCCGGAAATACCAAGCGATCGACCAATGGATTCTGCATTCCAGAGGTTGCCATGGTTTGCCGCAAGGAGCTGCAGAAACATCCGGAACCGAATCGGGTCGGTATTCAAGCCCAAAAAGGGGAGATCACGTTCCACATAGGTTCTCACGAATTGTTCTCTCCATTCATGACTCCAGGCATCCTCTTTAGGCAGCCAACTATCAGGAAACCCGCCTCGCCACCAATGTCGGCGCAGGTCTTGTGCCGCAAGGTGTAATTCATTTTGGTGTAACGGAGCCAGATTTACATAGGCGATGCGACCGGCAAGAGAATCTGCCGTTTGTTTCAACAACAGCGGAGAAGCAGAACCCAACAAGAGGAAGCGACCAGGGTTGCGTTTTCGATCAATCAGCGATCTGAGCTCTGCAAACAAGCCGGGCAGGCGTTGCACTTCATCAATGATCACACACTCATCCTGATACTGCTCCAGAAAAAAGCCCGGGTCGTTTTGCAGACGCTGATAATCCTCCAAACGCTCCAAGTCAAAATACCGCGTAGGTTTATTCAATAATGGCGCCAGCGACTTAGCCAAAGTTGTTTTGCCCACTTGTCGCGGACCCAACAGGCCAACTGCGGGGAATCGTTGAAGCAAGGAAAGCAGTTTTTCTGAAGCAAATCGCGGAATCATGTCTGTAAAATTTAAGTGCTAAATAAATATTACAGACAAAGTTAGATTAAAAATGTTAATACTCAAGCCCGAAGTGTATTTTTGGTTCAACGGCCTTTGTTCAGGTTTTACCCTATCCCTTCACCCATTTCCCCCGAGCCACTACCTTCCCCTGAGCGTCCTCCAATTGCAGTAAATAAAGCCCCGCGGGCCAGGATTCTCCGGCTTGGACGTTGTGCCATGGCTGAAACGCCTGCTGCACCCCACGCGCATCCCAGGCGCGCAGGCGCAAGGGCTGGCCCTGCCATGCCTCCGGAACATTCAGCTGAAACGCAGAGGCAGACGGATTGGGGAACACCTGCAGGGTGGCCGCCACAGAAGGCAGTTCCTGGCCGCCGGATACTTCCACACAACGCGCTATCTGATCCAGCAATACCTGATATTTGGGCCGGTCGGTCCAGGGCGCCGGGTCGTCTTCACTGAAAAGATGTCCCCAGGAGCCGTATTGACTTTGCCAGGGACCGGTGAGCACAAAGGCCAGCGGCAGTTCGCTGCCCAGGCGACGCAGACTGTCGAGCATGCGGTTGTAGAGATCGTACATGCCGGGATGCACCTGGGCATCGTACATGGCCTGTATGTACGGCGGCACGGTAAAGTTGGTGAAATGCTGGCCGCCCTCGTAGTTGACCACTTTTTTGCCGTATAACCTGGCGTTGCGGTACACCATTTCCCAATGCGGATAAAAGTTCAGAAAGGTATTGTGCGCATTTTCCAGCACATCCTCTGCAGTGGCAGCAGCGCCCAGGGCCTGCAGGTTGGGCTCGCCGGTGTCGCCATGATCCAGCCCCACGTACCAGGAAGGGGAGATATAATCGTACCTGGCCGGATCGGCATGCGCCATGATCTCCTCCGTGATCCAGTCGTACCCGTTTTGGGTGCCGAGTACCCTGCGCAGTCGCGGGCTCTGATCGCCCCAAACCTGCATCCAGATGTCAAAGGCGTGCAGCGAGCGCTCCACATACCGGCGCGGATAGCTGATGTTCTGCGGGCCGTTGTTGTTCACCCAGTGTGCCTGCGCAAAAATCCAGTTCCACACTTCATTGCTGTATTCCAGATACACCTGTATGCCGGGGTTCAGTCCGTTGCGGAACATAGCGGCCATTTCCGCGATGTACGCATCATCCGCTGCATGAGGCACACAAACCCAGATGTCCTGGTTCAGGGTATTGGCCAACTGTATGATGTACTCATAGGCCAGGCCGCCGTTCGGACTTTCTGCCTGGGAGTAGTACCCCGGACGGGTGCGGTTTTCCCATTTCTCCTGTTCGCTTCCGTTGGTGCGCATCCAGTCCATGAAACGCAGGGTGTTGAATTCCCGGCATTTATCCAGGAACGATTGCCGGAATGGCTGGGAGAGGTAAGTGTCCAGATTGCTGTGTTCCACCACGCGGATATTGCGCACAGGGTTGCCGGCCTGGGAAGAGGTTAGGTTGAAAAAAATGTTCCCTTCATCGTTCACCACAAAATCAATCTGTCCGGGCTGACTGGCGCTTACCGTCACATTTCCTTGCATTTGCAGGGTTCCGGCGCCATCGTACAACAGGCGCATGGGTACGCCGGTGGGGATAAAACCATTGGCCGAGATGATGCCGCGCAGCAGGTTCTGGCCGCTGCCGTTGGGCACGGCAAACGGCACCTGCAGGGCATATCCGTTGCTGTCGGTGGGGATATGGGCCTGATTTTCGGTGTTCCACACAAAATTGCCGCCCGGAGGGTTGGCATCGTAGGTGATCCAGGTGCCGCAGGATTTGAAAAAGTCTTTGAACGGGCGGCCCACCGACCAATAGGCCAGACCTTCCAGGCCGGCGCCGATTTTCATAGCACATGGATCGGGCGTCCAGCCGGGGCAGGTATTGCTGTCGCGCTGGATCTGGAGTTCAAAGGTGTCCCGGCAGCCGTTGGCGCCGGACGCAGTGAGCCGGTAGAGCCCCGGCGCCAGGTTGTCGAACACATGGACGTTGGCAGCAGAAGGCGGAATCAGGTTGCCGCCGGCATTGCGCAGTTGCAGGGGTATGTTATCGTAATTGGTGACGCGGAAACGGCCGTCGTTGCCGCTGCAGGAGGCCAGTTGTTCACAAGTGATGCCCAGCAGGCAGGGGTAGACGCCGGAGGCATCCAACACGCGCAGGGGTTTGATCAGGCTGTGCTGCAGACCTTCGGCGTCGGCCACGGTGAGGCGTACGTTCAGATTGCCCAGGGCTGTGTAGGTATGGCTCACCTGCGCGCCTGCGCCCGTTGCCGATCCGTCGCCGAAATCCCAGCTATAGGAAGCGATGCTGCCATCGGGATCGGACGAAGCTGCGGCATCGAAAGTAACCGTCAGAGGGGCTGTTCCGGAGGACGGGCTTATGGTAAAATCGGCATTCGGCGGCTGATTGACGGCCACCCCGGCATCAGGGGCCACACAGGCGTAACTGGCGCCCATGCGAAGCTCATCTGCCTGGCCATTGTTAGGGTTGTTGCCCAGGTAAAGCGCTATACTGCGGATGGCAAGGGCAAAAGGAGCGGTTTGAGTGAGCTCCGGTGCAGGGGTGTCGTTGCCCAACTGAGCCGGATTCACAAAGAACGCGGCCGTGGTATTCCCGGCATTGAAATCGAGTCTGATGACCAAAAACGCCGCTTCGCCCACCACTACCGGCGCCTGCCCCGGGAAATACTGATCGCCCAGGCGCAACGTCCAGCGGCGCTGACCGTTTACGTTGGAGTTGGCGCCGAAGTAGCCAACGGCCACTTTGTTAGCGGTACAACCCTCGCACCATTGAATGTTCTGGCTGTGCCAGTAGGCCGCCACCGTTTCGTCGTTGTTCTGGTTTTTGCGAAGCAAAATACTTACCCACAGCGTGGTTCCCGACTGGCCAATGGCGCCGTCTCCATTTAGCCATGGCTCAAAGGGGCCATCCTGCTGTACATTCAGTCGACGACCCGCCGTCAGGTACTGAAAGCCACCGGAGGCGTAGCCGGGTGTGGTTTGAAGGTCCTGATACTGAAGCGGCGCCCCCGCAGAAATCTGATAGCCGGGAATCTGGGAGTTTTCGCTCTGCACATTCCAGGGTTGCAGCCAGCCCGTGCCGCCCTGAAGCGCTTCCAGCGGACTGTTGTCAGGATAGGAAAAGCCATCGTAGGCAAGGTAATTGCAGGTCTGCGCCCCGGATGGAAGCGAGGAGAGGAGCGAAAGGAGGAGGAGGAGGCCGTAGCTTTTGAAGTGGGATGCCATGGATTAGGGTGTGGGATGACGCGGATTTTTACGTGGGATGACGTGGATTTTTGGAACGCGGATGACGCGGATGACGCGGATTTTTACGTGGGATGATGTGGATTGTTTTGGAACGCGGATGACGCGGATGACACGGATTTAGGGATTTGTTTTTGAGTGGCCCGGCTGAATGTGTTCTGCGCAAATCTGCGGCAAATCTGCGAGATCTGCGGGGAATCTGCGGGAAAAGAATACGGGAAAGGGATTAGTGGGTATATACTTTTCTTCTTATTTCCGGTTTTTTACCAAAGTTTAGCAGGAGTCCAACCTCTATTTCAGAGCACTTGAGGTAATTGATTAGCTGGAATTCATGGGCCGGGACTATTGACTCAGCGGCTTTTATTTCAATAATGATTTTCGAATCTACCACAAGATCCGCTATAAATTCCCCAATTACAATTCCTCTGAAAACAACCTTTATCTTTTGCTGAGTTGCCACATTCAGCCCTTCCTGCTTTAGAGCAATATAAAAAGCATTTTGGTACACTTTTTCCAAAAATCCATAGCCTAACTCATTATAGACCTGATAAAAGACACGTAAAATGCAGTCTGAAATTTCTTCATGTTTCATTTGATTAAAGAGGGTTTTGCGTGAAATGATTAATCCTAAAAATAATTGGGCGCCAACCTTGCGGCGGCGCCCAACATAAAACTCCCCTTTAACGTAGTAATGTTATTTCACCTTTTTCGGTTTTTTCATCTTCCCCAGACAGTCTATATCTGAACGTAAAAACGTACGTATCTGAACCGGCCGGATCTCCACCGGGATAATTGCCGTCCCAGCGCAGCTTCTCCTTGTCGCTGCGGAACACCAGATCTCCCCACCGGGAGTAAATCCTCAACTCAGCATATACCAGCGGCGAGCAATCGCTGACGAGCGGCATGAAACCATCGTTGGCGCCGTCGCCGTTGGGGGTAAATGCATTGGGTATCTGCGGCTTGCAGCAATTCTTCGAATCGGAAGGGAATACCTCCACAAACAGCGAGTCGTCTGCAAAACATTGATATTCCGACCACCCTCGTACCTTGTACCAGCCTGTTTGCTCTGGTTCAGCGGCCGGGATTTCAAGTTCTGATGTTGTATTTCCGGTATTCCATAAGTAGGTCTCGGCGCCGCCGGCCATCAGGAGTATCGCATCAAGTTCGCACAGGCTCGTATCTCCATTTACCATTACAGCCGGCAGTTGATGGAATATCATGGGCTGCTGTGTGCTGGTATCCGTACAGACATCGGTTGGGTTAGGCAATCCGTTTACATCCGCAGGCCCCACCACACAACTGGCAAAATAGGTCTCCTCCGGGTCCATCGTAGCCGGGTCGAAGCTGAAGGCGCCAGAGTCGTTGCTGGCCACTATATGCCCGTCGGCTGTCTGCAGGTGATACACCAGCACATCTCCCGGGGCCAGGTTGGGGGGCTGGACACTCACTACTGCAAGGCTGGTTTGCCCTGCGCAGCCGTGGAGTACCGCGTCAGACAACTTTCCGGGGGTGCTGGCGCAGAACTGCGCGCAATCGTAGGTGCCGCTTACAATGATTTCGCAGCCGTTGTCGTGCTTGACGATGAAGGCATAGTCGGATCCATTGGGCAGCGGATCAGACAAGTAAACGGAACCGGTAAGGTTTTCTTCATCCACCCTGAATGGCGGCAGTCCGCTTATGGTAAAGGCAACGGTGAAATGCGTATTGGCGGGCGAACAATCAATCACCGGCTTTTCAACACTAGGTTTGACGAAATTGGAGTCCACCCTGAAGATGCGGATTTCACAACTGTCTTCCAACTGGTATTCCTTCGCCTCGCAGTATTCCGTACCATTATACATCAGGCAAGGTTCCTTACAAGTGATAAGTCCAACCATACCCAGATCGGTCACTTTCTTTTGAAACCCGATCTGGAAATACCGGGTTTCGCACACGGTTTCTGTTTTATACTGGCCTGGCGCACAATACTCCACGCCGTTGTAAGTGAAGCAGGGTTGCTCGCAGGTAACCGTTCCCACTACGCCCTCGAAAATGGTATCTCTGGGTATTACAATGATCTGGCGGGTATAAGTGGTGCAATTCTGGGTATGGGTAGCCAGCTGCGAGCTGCATATTTGTTGCCCGAAGAAATCTACACATTGCCCTTCGCAAATGGTTACAGTGGGCTGAACAATCTGCTCAAGTGTCGGATCGGAGCCGATGGAAAAAGTGCGGACGATGCAACCGGGTATTTGTAGCTGATATTGACCCGGCTGACAATAGTTGGTGCCGAAATAGTTGATGCAGGGCGTCAAGCAGGTCAATACGCCTACCTGCCCTACGTTTTGCTGAAGTGGAGGGGTAACCATTACCACGGCGGCGCTACTAAAGATACAATTCCCGGAGGAATGAACAGCCGTCACCGTATAAGTAGTAGTCACCATCGGTGAAACGGAAATGGACGGCCCGACAGCTCCAGTACTCCAGGTGTAAGTAAAACTGGTATCGTAATTGATCACTTCCAGAAAAGCCACATCGCCCAGGCAAATGTTGTGATTCAGCACAATGGGCTCTTCAAATTTTTGGGTAATGCTTACTGTTACTCCCAGGCATCCATCCACGTAGCTGTACCCGCCCGGACTGGTATATTCAATGCCTCTTACCACACAAACGGGCGTTGCGCAAGAGAGTTCGCAAGCATATAATTCTTGTTCAAACCCGATGGTAATGGGGAATACCAGTGGCGCGCCTCCACTGCAATTCACCTCGGCACAGTCGCAAAAGGCCAGGGAATCCACCGGTGTGGTGGAAACCAGCTTCCAGGTTACCCATACAGAATCAAACCGGAGGGTATCAAGTCCCATATAGTTGCTGTCCAGTGCAATGGTCACCACGGCGCCGGTGCTGTCGCCCACAAAATGCATCACATCCGGTATGTGCCATTCAATCACAATGGAGTCCAGACTCCCCGGGCAGGCCGACTGGGGCGGGCAGTATTCTCCGTTTCCGCCCACCGGCAGTCCGAAGGTAAAATTGCAGGCCAGGCCTTCGAAGGAAAACATCACCGGGGCGCCGGAGCAAATATGATCCGGCCCTTCTATGCCTCCTCCTGTGCACTGGCAACTCACCAGCCCTGGCAAGGCGGTGCCGACACCTCCCAGCACCTGAATATTGAAATCACACTGACTCCCCTGTAAGCCGCTAACGGCCAGTACATAAGGTAAAAGCGCCGAGAGGTTGGTTGCAGAAAGGGTATCCGTGGTATTGGCTAAAATGGTACCCGTGGCCAATGGCGCCGATTGTGGATTGCAGTCTTCTTCCCGGATGGAAAAAATCAGGCCGCTGCTGCCAGGGCTGCAATTGAACACTTGTACTTGCAACGATGCCTCTTCGAAGCAGGAAGAAAAGCGCAAAAAACCGCTTGCCAGCCCGAAAGCATCATCCGTCAAACCGGCATTAGAGCCGCAATACTGTTCCAGGTAATTCCCGCAAAGCAACGGGGCAACCTCACAGGAATCGGCGGGGGCCGCCGGGAAGTTGAGGTTCTGGCAGTTTTGTGCGTGCGAAACGGCTGCCAGGCAGCAAAATGCGAATACAAAGAGTAATCTGTTCATGACGCCTGCATTTAAGAGGTTTAATGGGGCCGGGAGGGGAGTTACATTTTCACAACCTTCCCTTGGGTAATCACGGTTCTGTTTTTGTTAGTTAACTGAATCAGGTACAGGCCGGCGGGCAAAGCCGTCAAATTCAAGGTTTGAGCATTCCGGTCATAACTGAATACGTTTTCCATCTGCATAACCATTCTTCCGGTGGCATCCAGCACCCTCAGTCCCAACCCCTCCCTTTCGAGGGGTTGGGTGAGGGTAATCAGGATGTTTCCATTTGTAGGGTTTGGAGCCATCAGTAATGCTCCGGCAGTAGTGTTTGTGTTCACTGGTTCTTGCAGGGTGGTTAGAAGGGATGCATAGGGGTTTCCAATGGTATGATGGGTGTTATTGGTCATCACCGGCGCGTTTTGATCGAAGTAGATGGCGGCCCTGTTGGTTATTTCCGTTCCGGGAGCCAGGCCATTTTTTAAAGCAATCCGGTATTTCACAAATCCTTGTGAAGCAAGCTGGTTGGCGCCGGAATCGGGAAGGGCAATGGGGTCGAATAAAAAGCTCAGGATGCCAAATTCGCTGATGCTCAATTGGTATGGATGACTGGATGCGCCTGCTTTAAAGCTGGCCAGATCCAGATGCGGTGAGAGGGTGTCGCGTATTTCAACCCTGAAAGCCGTGTCGGTGCCGGTGTTTTGAAATCGGATCAGGTATTCCAGCGTAATG
>JADZFI010000038.1 GCA_020850025.1 Saprospiraceae bacterium | reverse complement strand
GCCCGGTGAATGTAACCGATGGTGGGCTCTCCACTCACGATTTTTTCACCGTCCATTTTCAGCACGTTCTGGAAGATACCGTGCGTTGCAGGGTGCGTAGGACCCAGATTAAGGGTTGCCAATTCTCCGTCGAGATTATCGAGGGAGGAAAAATATGATTGAACTTGCATGGTTTCTAGTGCTTAGTCAAAACTTCTGCCTACATGACCGTCTCTGCCAAAGAAGCGGTCGTCCTTGTCAGTACGGGTTCCATCTTCCAGGCGATATTCCTTTCGCAGCGGAAATACATCCATGTCGTCCACATTCAAAATGCGGCGCAAGTCTGGATGGCCGGTAAATATCACACCAAAGAAATCATATTCCTGACGTTCCATCCAGTTGGCAGCAGGCCAGAGGGTGGTGATGGTTGGAACATGAGGATCGTCCTTCGGGAAAAAGATCTTCACCCGTATCCGAACGTTTTTGGCCCAGTTGTGCAGGTGGTAAATCATGCCCAATTCCTGACCGGCATTTTCGGGGTAGTGAATGGCGCACAATGAAGTGAGGAAGTGGAATCCCAGCGACTCATCATCGCGAAGCAATTGGAGCAGAGGGAAGATCTGCTCTCGCGACGTATGAATGTTCAGGATGCCATCCAAGGCAGTGTCGTGCGAAAGCACTGCTCCGGACATTTTTTCAGCCAGTCTGGCCAGTATTTGTTCGCTATCCATCAGATTATCCGATTTGATATTTTTCCAGCAAGTGTTGGTATTCCGGGCTGTGACGACGGCGCAGCGGCTCATTTTTCACCAGTTCCTGGATTTTCAGGATACCATCTATGATCTGCTCAGGTCGTGGCGGGCATCCAGGAACATAAACGTCAACAGGAATTACCTTGTCAATGCCCTGAAGTACAGAATAGGTGTCGAATATGCCGCCAGAACTGGCACAGGCGCCAACAGCAATGACCCATTTGGGTTCTGCCATTTGTGTGTACACTTGTTTGAGAATCGGGCCCATTTTTTTGGCAATGGTACCCATTACCATTAGCAGATCGGCCTGGCGTGGAGAGAACGACAAGCGCTCCATCCCAAAACGAGCCAGGTCGTAATTGGTGCCCATAGTGGCCATAAACTCAATACCGCAGCAGGAAGTGGCAAAGGGAAGCGGCCAAAGGGAGTTGGCCCGAGCCAGTCCAACAGCAGAGGATAATTTGGTTGCGAGGAATCCTTCGCCGCTATAGCCTTCTGGTATTTCTACTTGATTTGCCATGATTTTGATTTAGTTTAAAACGGAGTGTGGATCCGTAGAACGACCGTTTGTTGTTTGCAGTTTGTTTATTTATCCCATTCGAATGCCCCCTTTCGGAGCACGTAGTAAAAACCGATGAGGAAAATGGCTACAAACATCACAACCGCCAGGAAACCCTCCGTTCCCATTTCCCGGAAATTCACGGCATAGGGATAAAAGAAGATTACCTCCACATCAAACAGCACGAATAAAATGGCTGTCATCAGGTATTTAATGGACACCGGGATGCGGGCATTGCCCTGGCTTTCTATGCCACATTCGAAATTTTCGTCTTTCTTTTTGCTGTGGCGGCTAGGACCCAGACGCGGGACCACAATGAGTACGAGGGCCACGAATCCCAAAGCGACCAGGGATTGCATGATGACGGGCAGATATCCGGATGGTTCCATAAATATTCTTACTTAAACAGGTTGTTCAACGCAGGGTACTTTTCCTGGCGCGGCAAAGGTAGCCAAATGCTTTGGACATTTATTCCTCCAAAAGCGTAAGAACCGCAGTAAGAAAATTTAGTTTAGAATTTTTCAACCTTTACGTGGATTAAAACAGCCATCTTTCAAGAAATTTTTGATCATGAACAAAGAAGCTTACACTGCTCTGGGAATCGTTGTCCTGATTTTGGCTTTTCTGTGGACAGAGCAACCAGAAAATAGCGCTATAAAAGAGCCCTCCGAGGGGCATGCTCTGCTGATCAATGCGGGCTATGGAACCCCCTTGCTGGATGGTGATGCCAAGGATTCGGTGTGGGCTGATGTTCCCTGGCGTCCTCTGGATCAGGTCTGGCTGGGCCAGCCTCCGGCAGCTGCCGATTTTTCCGGTCGTTATAAAGTCCTTTGGGATGAAAACAACTTATACCTGCTGGCCGAAATCATCGATGATACCTTGATTGACAGGCATCCGGATGGATTGTTGAAATATTGGGATGATGACTGCCTGGAGATTTTTGTGGACGAAGATGCCTCAGGCGGTAACCACCAATATAATTACAATGCGTTTGCCTATCATATTGCACTTGACGGTCGGGTAGTGGATATCCAACCGGACAGCAGCTTTGCCTTTTTTAATGACCATTGCCTCACTCGCAGAAGCACGCAGGGCGTTGTGAGCACTTGGGAGGTTGCCGTAAAAATTTTTGACGGCAGCCTTTACTCAGACGCGCCCGGCGCTGAGAATACCCCCAAACAATTGCGTTCAGGGAAAAAAATCGGATTTGCCCTTGCTTATTGCGACAATGACCATTCCGCCGAGCGCGAAAATTTTATCGGCTCTGTGCCTGTGATGGGGCCTGACAAAAATCGGGGCTGGATTGATGCGGGTATATTTGGTTTGCTGGTACTGGAATAGGCTGGTAACCGGAATAGTTATTCAGGCTTTTTCCCCCCTTTCAGAAATCCCTGTACCGACTTCAGGGTGTCCCACTGATCATTGGCCGCTAAATTGGCCTGAGACGGCCATGTGCCTGGATCATGCATCGCCAATTGGGGGCCTGCTGTGACAAGAATTTCTTTCAATTTTGCCACATCGGCTTCCGCAAGTTGGCGGTAGGTGCTAATACCATATTGGTTTAACAGCATTTGAATTTTTGGTCCAATACCTTCCACCACCGTGAGGTCATCTGTCTCAGGAGTATCAGCTGATGCTTCGGGGGCATCCTCGGGAGCCTGGTTTTTGTGCTTGCTGGCTCTGCTGGATTTTGTTTCAGGTATGGCTTTTGGTTCAACAGAGAAAACAGGGTTGGATGGCAATTCAATGGCCGGTTCAGCTATTGGAGCCGTCTTACTGCTCTCCTCTTCTGCTTCATTTTCTGACGGTTCATGTAGATCCAGCACAGGTTTTTCCCCTACAGGCAGCAATGATTCGAACATGATGCCTTCGGTAGGTTCTATCCAGGGCTTCTCAGTGACAAGTTCTTGTATTTCAAGTGGAATATCGTCGGCAACAGGAGTATCAGGCTGATAGGCTAAACTCAATTCCGTGTCTGCCTGGCGCTTTATCTGTTGAGCACTTGCAAGCTCGCGATCGAGAAAAGCGCTCCGTTCTTTAAGTGAACTGATGTCGCGGTTAGAGGTGGCAACCTGTTGTGTGAGGTTCGCATTTTCTGCCTCTGCATCAATAGCTCTGGTTTTAAGTGCCTCCATCTCCAAATGAAGTGCGTCCAGCGTAACATTCAGGCTCTGATTGTCCACCTTCAGCCGGTCAAGCTCCTGTTTCATCCGTCCCCATACAATCCAGCCCAACCAAAGGCCGATGAAGAAGGCCCCAAGGAGCATGATCAAAATTTCAATGGTATGCGTGGCAAAAGCGTTATTTTCAAACATAATGTTGTTAATTGAGTGGTTAAGAGCGGTTTTAAGCTGTTGGATGATTATTGTATGAGGAGGATTTCAACCCTTCTGTTCAGATATCTTCCGTATGGGGTATCATTGGTGGCGGCAGGCTTTTTATCGCCCATCGACGTGCATTTGATCTGGGTTGATGCCACCCCCTTTTTGATCAGAATATCCTTTATGCCATTGGCGCGCAGCAGTCCAAAACGGTAATTTTCATCAGGTTCTCCGACAAAATCTGTGTGGCCGGTAATGGTGACTTTGGCGCCGGATTGTTTCAGCTTTTGAGCCAGACTTTCCAGGTGTCCATCAATAATGGCATTTTCCTCTTTCTGAGTAGATTTATAGGGATAATAAATCACCATTTTGTCTTTTACTTCCACCACCTGCACCTGGTCCATATGGTCGGAACTGGCCGATTTGGAGGCGCCTGATGGTTGCGCTGCATTTTCGGCAACCGAATTGTCCGATGCTACTGGTTGGATCTCGGGCGTTTCTTCCTCAGGAACAGTAGTTGGGGATGGCTTTTCCTGGACGGCATGCACCTGCTCCGGTTCGGGTGTGCTTTGAGGCGAACAGGCGCCCATTATTCCACAAACATACCATCGCCAACAGATGGCAGTCCAAACTGCAAAAACGATAAAGACAGACGATTTTGTATTCATAAGGCCACAACACAAGTTTTTCGAGGGCAATTATCGCACACATTTTCCCGTTTTTATAAAAAAAATGAAAAAAGCCTCACTTTCGCACCTGAATTTAACAAACTGACAACCGTGGTGCACATAGTTAAGCTAAGCAACGCTGATATTCAGCAATCAGATGGCAGTGTCATACTGAACAATATCCATTTAACCATCGGCGCCGGTGAGTTTACCTACCTGATTGGTAAAACCGGCAGTGGCAAGAGCAGTCTGCTTAAGACACTCTATGCTTCGCTCCCCCTCGTTAAGGGAAGCGGAAGTGTTGCCGGATTTGATCTGAAACATATCTCGCGCCGTAACGTGCATGAGCTGCGCCGAAAGTTGGGTATTGTATTTCAGGACTTTAACCTGCTTACCGATCGAAATGTGGAAGATAATCTGTATTTCGTTTTACAGGCTACAGGCTGGGATGATGCTGCAGCCATGGATAAAAGGGTAGGGGAAGTGTTGTCGGAAGTGGGCCTGGCCGCGAAACGGAAGGCCATGCCATATGAACTTTCCGGTGGAGAGCAACAGCGCGTGGTAATCGCCCGTGCCCTGCTCAACAACCCACCCATAATTCTTGCCGACGAGCCGACCGGCAACCTCGATCCAGAAACCAGCGACGATGTGCTAACGCTTTTGCGAAACCTGGCCAAGCAACACAACACGGCCGTGTTGTGCGCTACGCATGATTATCGGATTTTGCAAAATTTTCCTGCCCGGATCATCAGGGTAATGAACGGCAAATTAATTGATGATGAAGGCGCAGGGCTTCGATAAAAGTACCCCAGTCATCAACGGATCTGGTGGGCAATCCTGATAATTTTTAACAAGGTGTCAAATTTGCCGATTTAGTACCGCACAACTTTGTAGTTTTGCCCCTGATCATTCATCATTACAAATACCACCATATTTCATAAAAAATGAATCTGCACGAGTATCAGGGTAAGGAATTACTGAAGTCCTACGGGGTAAAAATTCAGGAGGGAATGGTAGCTAACAATGCTGCTGAAGCCGTAGAAGCAGCCAAAAAAATGAAGGAGTTGTACAACTCCGACTTCACCGTCATCAAAGCCCAGGTGCATGCAGGCGGTCGGGGAAAAGGGGGAGGTGTAAAATTGGCCAAGAGCCCGGAACTGGCCGGAGAAATCGCACAGGCCATGATAGGCATGCGCCTGGTGACCCCACAAACGTCAGCCGAAGGCAAGCTTGTACGCAAGGTTCTTGTTGCTCAGGATGTTTTTTACCCAGGCTCCAGCGATCCCAAGGAATTTTACATTAGCGTTCTTACCGACCGTGGTCGTGGATGCAATGTCATCATGTACTCTCCTGACGGGGGTATGGATATTGAAAAAGTGGCGCACGAAACTCCGGATCGCGTTTTCTTCGAATTCGTTGACCCAATGCTTGGACTTCGAGCATTCCAGGCGCAAAAAGTAGCCTTCAACCTCGGCCTTAGTGGCGGGGCATTTAAGGAAATGGTAGATTTCGTCATGAAGTTGTATGCAGCCTTTGTTGGCTCCGACGCCACCATGTTCGAGATCAATCCTTGCCTGAAGACTTCCGATGACCGAATCATCGCGGTTGATGCCAAAGTGACCCTTGATGATAATGCCTTGTTCCGCCATAAAGATTTGGAGTCATTGCGCGACAAGGAT
>JADZFI010000037.1 GCA_020850025.1 Saprospiraceae bacterium | reverse complement strand
CGGCTGGTTGTTGCAAAATGAAAAAAAAGGCCTGCTAAGGGATTTAACCCGCGACATGGGGGGCGTTCCCTACCAAAAACAGATCGGGTACATCTCGGCACGCCCGGCCAAATACCCCAAAATCAAAGACCCCGAAAACCTGCGTGCCCTGAGAGCCGCCGAACGACGCATCAATGCACACGCCTGGTATTATATCCCGCAGGAAAAAGTGGCCGCCATGGAACACCTCCTCCAGGAAGGCGATATCATCTCCCTGACCGCCTGGAAAAAGGACCTCGATATTTCCCACCAGGGGTTTGCCGTTAAAATAAACGGTCGCATCCACCTCATGCACGCCTCCTCCCTGGGCAAAAAAGTGTTGATCTCCAAACAACCACTCCCCGCTTACATCCTCTCCCAACCCGGTCAAACCGGCATCATGGTAGCTCGATTGTTGGATTGACCGAAAGGCGACCTGCCGCTCTGCCAGCCACACAACTCCTTTTCTGACACAATTGCGCCAGCTATGGAAGGCAATCCTGCCATTCCGTCAGATTTTTCGGCGTGGCACAACGATTGATCAAGAGGGGAAACGGCTGATGATCCTCCAAAAAACAGCCACCCATCTCCAACTCAAAGACTTCAACTAATTTACCAGCAATATGGGAAAGATAATTGGTATTGACCTCGGAACAACCAACTCCTGCGTCTCCGTAATGGTCGGCAACGAACCTGTTGTGATCGCCAACGACGAAGGCGCACGCACCACCCCCTCTGTGATCGGCTTTCTGGACAACGGAGAGCGCAAAATCGGCGCCCCAGCCAAACGCCAGGCCATCACCAACCCAACACGCACCGTAGCCTCCATTAAGCGATTCATGGGCATGCGCCACAGCGAATCCACCAGCGAAATCGGTCGCGTACCCTACAAGGTAGTAAAGGGCGATAACGACACCATTCGCGTTGATATTGACGGACGCCTGTACACCCCGCAGGAAGTGAGCGCAATGGTGCTCCAGAAAATGAAAAAAGTAGCCGAAGACTACCTCGGCGAAACCGTCACCGAAGCGGTGATCACCGTGCCGGCTTACTTCAACGACTCCCAGCGCCAGGCCACCAAAGAAGCCGGAGCCATTGCGGGACTGGAAGTAAAGCGTATTGTAAACGAGCCTACTGCAGCTGCCCTGGCCTACGGCCTCGACAAGCGCGATAAAGACATGAAAATTGCCGTGTACGACCTCGGCGGCGGTACTTTCGATATCTCCGTGCTCGAACTGGGCGGCGGCGTGTTCGAAGTAAAATCTACCAATGGCGACACCCACCTCGGTGGCGACGACTTCGACCAGGCCATCATTGAGTGGCTGGCCGATGAGTTCAAGCGTCAGGAAAACATTGACCTCCGCAAAGACCCCATGGCTCTCCAGCGTCTGAAAGAAGCGGCAGAAAAGGCTAAGATTGAGCTCTCCAGCGGCATGGAAACCGAAATCAACCTGCCCTACATCACGGCGGTAGACGGTGTGCCAAAGCACCTGGTGGTAAAACTCAGTCGCTCCAAATTCGAGCAAATGACCGATTCGCTGGTACAGCGCACCCTCGAGCCCTGCCGCAAGGCACTTCAGGACGCCGGTATGCGCCCCAACGAAATTGACGAAGTGATCCTCGTGGGCGGTTCCACCCGTATCCCGCGTATCCAGGAAGAAGTAGAGCGCTTCTTCGGCAAAAAACCCAACCGTTCCGTAAACCCGGATGAAGTGGTAGCCATCGGCGCCGCTGTTCAGGGGGGCGTGTTGAGTGGCGCCGTGAGCGATGTACTGCTGCTCGACGTGACTCCACTCTCTATGGGTATCGAAACCATGGGTAATATCTACGACGTGGTGATCGAAGCCAATACAACGGTACCTACCAAGAAGTCGAAGATCTACTCCACGGCTTCCGACAACCAGCCGCAGGTGGAAATCCACATCCTGCAGGGCGAACGCCCCATGGCACGCGATAACCGCTCCGTAGGCCGATTCATTCTGGACGGCATCCCGCCGGCCCCACGTGGCGTACCGCAAATTGAAGTGGTGTTCGACATGGACGCCAACGGTATCCTGAGCGTTACCGCGGTGGATAAAGGCACCGGCAAGCAACAAAACATCCGCATTGAAGCCAGCACCGGCCTCAGCAAGGACGAAATTGCCCGCATGAAAGCCGAGGCCCAGGCCAATGCCGACGCCGACCGCCAGGTGCGCGAACGCGCCGAAAAACTCAACGCTGCCGATTCGCTGGTGTTCCAGACGGAAAAACAGCTCAAAGAGTTTGGCGACAAAGTGCCGGCCAACCACAAGGAGAAGATCGAAAAAGCACTGGAAGACCTGCGCGAAGCCCATAAGGTACAGGACATGGCTCGTCTGGACACCGCTCAGGCGGCCCTCACCGAAGCCTGGAATGCTGCCAGTCAGGAAATCTACGCTGCCCAACAGGCAGCAGGCGGCGGCCAGCCGGCTGAAAATCCTTACGACTCCGCTACCGGCGGTCCGCGCGGCGGCTCCGGCAACGAAGCACAGGACGTAGAGTTTGAAGAAGTGAAAAACTAATACCGGTTTATTCCGGAATAGATTAGACGATAACATGAGTCATCCCGGTTTCGGGGTGGCTCATTTTTTTTATGTACTCACCTGTAACATTCCAATTGCC
This sequence comes from Saprospiraceae bacterium, assembly GCA_020850025.1. Lineage (GTDB taxonomy): Bacteria > Bacteroidota > Bacteroidia > Chitinophagales > Saprospiraceae > M3007. Next base: position 291 of record JADZFI010000037.1, on the reverse strand, counting down.
GGTATCCGACATTTCCGCCATTTCTTTTTAATTTAACTTGGGAATTACGGGCTGTTGAATATCTTTGTTTCACTGAACCTGAAAGAACCTGTTGCGCCTCCCGGTGCAACACTGTTCATCAAGACCGTAGGCTTCCGTATAATCCGAATTTTTTAGGGCATAAATTGAGTAAATTCAGTAGCGCAGCCCGCTCTTATTTTCCATATTTTGCAGGTGTAGTTTGTAATAGGCTGGTTCGTACCGTATTTGTGATTGCCGGATTAACTGGTTGAGTGTTTAGGTTCAAATTGT
>JADZFI010000036.1 GCA_020850025.1 Saprospiraceae bacterium | reverse complement strand
TGTCCTGGAAAGTCCAGGCCACCAGACGACTGCTTTTGTTTCCCTGTCCCATCGGGATGGTTTGAACCTGATTGGCGTTTACCTGACGGAGTGCGTCATAGATGGCTTTCAGATGGGTTTGTTTGGCCACTAAACTGGAGAACCAAAGCACCTGATCGCGGAATGCCTCGCTTTGCGTTACCATCCTCCGAATAAATTTTTCCTCACCGCCATCGCACGAAAGCTCCAGGGATTGCCCGCCGAAATTCAATACGGATTGCCGCACCTTCTGCTGTTTCAGGTTTGATTGCTTGCGCAATGACTCCGATTCGGCTTCTTTGGGCGTGGCATGAAAAGGCGGGTTGCACACTACCAGGTCGGCTATTTCACCCGATTGAAGTATGCCGCGGAACATTTGAGCTGGATCAGCTTGCAGTCGGCACTCGATGGCCCCCGCCAAAACAGGATTGCTTTGCACTATATTATTGGCTGACTCAATAGCCACCGGGTCAATATCCGATCCGATGAACGTCCAGCCATATTCCCGATGACCAATAATTGGATAGATGCAATTGGCGCCCACGCCGATGTCGAGCGCTTTGATTCCGGGGCCCGTAGGTACTTTCCCTTTGTTGGACTGGGCCAAAACATCGGCCATATAATGGATATAATCCGCCCGCCCGGGAATGGGCGGACACAGATAGCCTTCCGGAATGTCCCAGTACTCCAGGCCGTAAAATTGTTTCAGAAGTGCGGTGTTCAACCTCTTTACGGCAGCAGGATCAGCAAAGGCAATGGTTTCCTGGCCGTGCACGTTCTTTTGAACAAATGGCGCCAGTTCCGGACAAACCTGGATCAGTTGTTGGAAATCATATCGCTCCCGATGGCGGTTGCGCGGGTGGAGACGGGAAGGGTTAGAGAGGTTGGAGGGGTTTGAGGGGTTTGAAGGGTTTGAAGGGTTTGAGGGGTTTGAAGGGCGTTTTTTCATTCCTGATAAATGGAGTAAACTGGCGGTACCAATTCTGTTAGTGCAGATGCATTCAATGGCCACAAAGATACAGTTTCCGGTAAATGGGCTTATCTTATTCATTTGCAATGCAAAGCAAGATCCTTTCGACCAAAGTGATCAATTGATTGCTAAACAGATCCCTGCTCCGGCAAACCCAAAAGGATTATGTGGGGTCATTTCAAACCTCATCAAACCTATCGATTACCCACAAAATGAGCGTGAGTATGGTAATTCAGATTTTTTGTTATCTCAGGCGCAGCGCCCCGGGGCGTAGCCCTTTAACGTTGGTAGCTCAGGCGACAGGACGAAATCCCCCTGCCGCATCGCGGCAAAACATTGGTGGAATGAGTGGCTAATTTAAGTAGGTAGTTTGGCATTGATTCATTTGCCCGGTATTGTTACTTTTCTTTTTGCTTGCCCAAAAAGAAAAGTACCCAAAAGAAAAAGGGGCCCGAGTACTCGGGAGCAAAGCCAACGACCTGCGGGGATTGCGCTTCTTCCTTACGTCCCCGCCTGCAGGGGGACCATCCCCTTCGGTCGGGCTTGCCTCGCAGACGGCGGGCGCCTGGGCAGGGGATGAACGCGGAGTTTGGTCCTCGGATTTGTGGGTAATCGATAGCCTCAAACCCCTCAAACGACAACGGCTAAACCCGCTGGTACTTCAAACCCCTCAAACATTTTCAAACCCTCCTCCCATGCACCTCTCCCTCCGCTCCCTCCCGCTCCTTCTGGCAGCTTGCCTCCTTGCCCGTCTATACAGCCAAAACTCTGCCCGCCCCCCACTGATCATTGCAACCGATGAAAGCTGGGAAGTGAGCGGCGCCCGGGTGCGGGTACATGAATATCCGCTGTCGGCAGAGCAGGTGGTCATGCCCTTGTTTGGCGGAGCCAACCAACCCGCTATTGCCGAACACAACCCGCTGGCCAAAATCATTCCCGGCTCCAATCCCATCTGGCGCAACCGAACTGCCGATTCGGAAGGCGAGGCCTATCATTTTCGGAAAACAGTGCCGCTTGGCCCCGATCCCATCCGAAAAGTAACACTCGAGGTAAACGCCGATGATGTAGCCCGTGTGTACATCAATCAGCGACTGGTTAGCGCCGAAAATCGGGACGGTACCATCAAAGACGGGTATGATGACTGGTTCACCTTCCGAAGTGTGAGCGGATTTACCTACAACCGGGCATACACTTACGATGTAACGGATTATTTCTTCAGCAATGTCACCAATACCATTTTCGTAGAGGCCGTCAGCCTGGCTTTCGACGGCAGTCACGCATATTTCAGTGCCAAACTGGTGATTGAGTTCGATCCCATGCCTCCTCCTCCGGTGAAGCAAACACCTGCCGCCAGGCCAAAACCGCAGCAGGTGGCAGCAGCACCTGCAAAGGCCACTCCGCTGCCCGAAAAAGTAGTTTTCGAAGCCGGACGGGATCCGGAAATTGACCAACTGACGGTGGGTAGCATTCTGGAATTGGGCCATGTTTTCTTTGTCGCTAATGACTACCGACTCGATACCGCATCTTACCGTACACTGGATGCACTCGTGGCCTTTGTGAAACGCCATCCAAACCTGAAAATTGAAGTAGGGGGCCATACCAACCTACGCCCCAATGAGACCTTTGCTGCCGAACTGTCGACCAATCGTGCCCGCGCAGTCGCCCGTTATCTCACCGACAACGGGGCGCCCGCTAGCCAGATTACTTTCAAAGGGTATGGAAAAAGCCAACCGCGAGTAAAGGCCATCAACATAGCAGCCGATAAAGCCAACCAGCGGGTGGAAATCAAAGTGCTGGAGAAATGACTTATGTCTGGAGCTGTTATTATTATTGCAGCACCAAACACTCCTCCATGCGCTACCTTCTACCTTTTCTGCTGCTGTTCAACACCCTTCAGGCTCAGGATCGCATCACCGGCCGCCCCTGGGCCACCCGAAGTGAAGTCATTGCCCAAAACGGCATGGTATGCACCAGTCATCCGCTGGCCAGTCAGGCTGCGCTCGACATCCTGAAAAAAGGCGGCAACGCTGTAGATGCGGCCATTGCCGCCAATGCCTGCCTGGGCCTGATGGAGCCCACCGGCAGCGGTATCGGAGGCGATTTATTTGCCATTGTTTGGGAGGCTAAAACCGGCAAACTCTACGGCTTGAACGCCAGCGGCAGAAGTCCGATGGGACTTGAGATGAGTTATTTCAAGGAAAAAGGACTAAAAAGCATCCCCTCCTACGGGCCATTGCCCGTAACCGTGCCGGGCTGTGTGGACGGCTGGTTCAGTCTGCACCAGCGTTTTGGCAAACTCAGCATGGCGACCAACCTGCAGCCTGCTATTGCTTACGCTGAATCCGGATTCCCGGTAACCGAACTGATCGCCTATTACCTCCAGGCCAGTACCAGACGTTTTTCCACCTATCCGAATTTCAACGAGACCTACACCTTCGGAGGTAAAGCGCCGGAAAAAGGGGATATTTTCCGCAATCCGGCCCTGGCAAAAACGTATAAACTATTGGCCGAAAAAGGGCGCGATGCCTTTTACAAGGGGCCCATTGCCCGCACCATAGCAGCCTTCATCCAGGAGCAGGGCGGATTTTTGTCGGAAGCAGACCTGGCGGCCCACAAGAGCGAGTGGGTGGAGCCGGTGAGCGTCAATTATCGCGGATACGATGTGTGGGAGTTGCCGCCCAATGGTCAGGGCATTGCAGCTTTGCAAATGCTCAACATCCTGGAAGGCTACACTTTCAAGCCGGAAGATTTCGGTACGCCCCGACACATACACCTGTTTACGGAAGCTAAAAAGCTGGTGTTTGAAGACCGCGCCCGCTATTATGCCGATCCGGAGTTTGCCAAGATCCCGGTGAAGGAACTGCTGGATAAAAACTATGCTGCTCAGCGCCGGGCCCTGATCCAGCCAGACCGGGCCTCCACCCAGTTTACCGCCGGCGATCCCTTTGCCAACAACACCATCTACCTCACCGTAGCCGATGCAGAAGGCAATATGGTGAGTCTCATCCAGAGCAATTACCGGGGCATGGGCAGCGGCATGGTGCCGCCCGGACTCGGGTTCATGTTGCACGACCGCGGCGAGTTGTTCCACCTGGATCCTGCGCACGCCAACGCGTACGCGCCCGGGAAACGCCCTTTTCACACCATTATTCCGGCGTTTATCACCAAAGACGGGCAGCCTTTCCTCAGCTTTGGGGTGATGGGCGGCGATTTCCAGCCACTCGGACACGTACAAATCGTGATGAACCTCGTGGATTTCGGCATGAACATCCAGGAAGCCGGCGATGCCCCGCGCATAGACCACCAGGGCGGCAACAGCGATCCCACCGGCATCCAGGCCGGCGCGGGACAAATCCTGCTGGAATCAGGGTACGACTACGAAACCATACGGCAGCTCCTGCAAATGGGCCACAAGGTAGGCTTCGGCCTGGGCGGCTACGGTGGCTATCAGGCCATCAGGTGGGATCCCAAACGCAAAGTGTATTTCGGGGCCAGCGAGAGCAGGAAGGATGGCGGAGCGGTGGGGTATTAGAGTAGTGCGTGCAGATAATTGGCTGTTTCTATCAGCCCATTTTTTCGCAGGGCGTCCAATACCTGATATTGATCCAGCTCCGGATTTTTTCGATTCAATACCATTTTTTGGAAGGCTTCGAGTGCCATTTCATGGTTTAAATCAATGATATCGGTTAAAAAATCATCTGCATTTTTTGCGGTTATCCCGTATTGCTCCAGAATTTCTGGAGGGAAATCCTTGAGGTTATTAGTCACAATGACTTGAGCATTGGTTTTAATTGCTGCCGCTAATACATGGCAGTCTCTTTCATCCGGCAGATGCAGCGAGGCTATCAATGACTCATAGTTCCTAACCAATGCATCGGGAAACGCTTTATTTGCCTTCTCGATTCTTTTTGCAATTTCTGCATGGGGTAAACCTTTGCGCTCCATTACCTTTTTCCACTCATCAAAAATCTCCGAACTCCATTTAGGCGTGTATAATTCATAATGTGCAAACCAAAAGAGCAAATCACGAACTTCCAGAGGATATATGACGTTCGTATCTAAAACACAAGTGAATTTAACGCTGTGGATCATAGAGTTCTAGTGCTTCCTCATCGTTCATTATTTCAATCAGAAGACGCTCTCTTTCCTGCCTCTTTTTCTTTTTGTAATTCGACAAATCCTCAAACCTGACTCTTCGATGCTTACCTACTTTGGTAAAGGGGATCTCTCCATCTTCAAGAAGTTTGACCAGATGCGGCCTTGAACAGCCCAAAAATTCTGCGGCAGCCTGAGTAGTCATTTCAGTAGCAATGGGAATAATGGAAATTGGAGTGCCCTGACTGGTTGCCTTCAGGATCTTGGCCAGAAGCTGCAGTGCCCGCAAAGGAATTTTGACCTTTTCCCCGGTTTCCTCAATTTCAATTTCCGGATCACTCGATTTTACTTGCTCAAGCAGGGAAGTCAGCGCATAGTAAGACTCCAGGGCTATTTTTTGCTCTTGCTTGGTAGGTTTGTTTATTTCTTCCAGTAAATGCATGGTAACAACTTGATTAACAGGACAAAAATAAACGAAATAAACGAAATAGCATGATTGCAGAACAAACTTTTTTAATCATTTTTGCGTAAAGCTGTTCTCAGATTGCCCAATCACTGTAGCGTGTAAGGGCGATATCGTCAATGCGACGTTGGGTTCCTTTCGCGAGTTCGATCATTTTGTTGACGTCAACAAAATGGTGCCGCAC
>JADZFI010000035.1 GCA_020850025.1 Saprospiraceae bacterium | reverse complement strand
CGAGCAGACTCTGAATAATGGCTGCCTGATCGGCCTTAAAGGAATCAAAGCCAAAGTATTTCTGCAGGCTTTCAACGAGCGCATCCTGTCCGTTAGCAATTTCTGACATCATCTTAATTCGTTGTATTATACCATGAAATGCCGGATGAGTCCGACATTTGAGCGTTTCATTCATTTGGTGGCATTTCACGCTGTTTCCAACCCTTGAAAACAACGCAGAAAGCCGCTTGGTTTGGGTCCGTTTTCTTTTTCACAAATGAGAAGTTCATACCCCCCCTCGCAAAAAGCCGCCAAAGATAGAAAAACAAGAATTATAAAACCCACAAATTTTTGTCGGATTTTTATAAAAAAATCTTGCCCCATCAGTTTATTATTTGGCAAATGTTAAAGTTTGCTTACACGAACAACATTTTATTTGGCCCATGAACAGCATCCACTCCCGCTACGCGCGCTTGCTCACCCACTATTGCCTTCAAGTAAAACCAGGAGATAAAGTATTCATTGCCAGCACTTTACTTGCAGAACCCCTCATGCGCGAGGTGTACAAAGAGGCCTACGCAGCAGGGGCAGCACTGGTGGAAGCAGACCTCGCTTTCCGGGAACGGGAGCGGATTTTGTTCCAAAATGCCAGCGATGAGGCCCTCCGACAAGCGCCCACCCTGCAAAGGCTGGCCATGGAAAATTATGACTGTTATCTGAATATTCGGGCCCCGTACAACCTCCGGGAGAGCAGCGGAGCCACTCCGGAACGCGCCGCCATTCGGCAGGAAGCGCTGGCGCCCATCAACAAATTTTATTTCGAACGCACCGCCGACCGCCGACTCCGCCGCAATCTCTGTCAGTTTCCCACCGATGCCTCCGCCCAGGAAGCCGGTATGAGCCTGAGCGAATACGAGCAATTCGTGTACGGCGCCTGCAAACTCTTTACCGACGATCCGGAAGCGGCCTGGCTGGCCGTGCGCGCCAATCAGCAACGCATCGTAGACCATCTCAACCAGAGCAAAACCGTGCGCTACCTGGCCGATGGCACCGACATCAGCTTCAGCACCGAAGGCCGCATCTGGATGAACTCCGACGGACAAACCAATATGCCCTCCGGCGAGGTGTACACCAGTCCGGTGGAAGACCGCGTGAACGGCGTGGTGCACTTCTCCTACCCCTGCATTTCTCAGGGCAACGAGGTGGAGGGCGTAACCCTCTGGGTAAAAGACGGATTCATTGAACGCTGGGAGGCCCGGCGCGGAAAAGAATTCCTGGATTACATCTTCAGTCTGCCGGGTACGCGCAGGTTCGGGGAGGCCGCCATCGGCACCAATTACGACATACAGCGCATCACGAAGAACATTTTGTTCGACGAGAAAATAGGCGGCAGCATACACATGGCCATCGGGCAAAGCTATCTGCAAACCGGCGGTAAAAACGAATCGGCCGTGCACTGGGATATGATCACCGACATGACAAAGGGCGGTGAAATCTGGACCGACGGAGAAAAAATTTACCAGGATGGGAAATTCCTGATTTAAACAAGACCTTAAACAGCGCGCCGCGGGCAACCCTTCTTTCCTACTTTTGCGCCAAAGTTCCTTTATCATGCGCCTTCTTCTACTACTTACCTCCTGCCTGCTCAGCCTCTCCGCCACCCTGTCGGCCCAGGAAACGGCCACCGTATATGGCCGCGTTACGGATGCCTCCGACGGTCAGCCGGTAGAGCTGGTGAGCGTGTACCTCAAAGGCGCAGGGAAGGCCGTTAGCACAGATGAAGTCGGCAAATTCGCCATTCAAATTCCTGCCAATCAAAGACTTACCCTGTCGTTCAAGCGCGTAGCCTATCAGGATGCCTCGGCCGACGTACTGCCGCTCAAGCCCAACGCCCGTTTCAACCTCGACCTGGCCATGTCGCCCATTGGCGCCAATCTGGAAGTGGTGATCAGCGGAAAACGCCTCGACGACGGCGGCATGATTAAGGAAAGAAACCTCACCGATCTGAAGCTGCTGCCCACCACCACCGGCAACCTGGAAAGCGTGTTGCCCCATATTGCCCTCGGCACCAATACCGGCACCGGCGGCGAGCTCAGCTCCCAATACCAGGTGCGCGGCGGCAACTACGACGAAAACCTGGTGTACGTAAACGATTTCGAAATTTATCGCCCGCAGCTGATCCGCGCCGGTCAACAGGAAGGCCTCACTTTCCCGAACATAGACCTGGTGCGCGACCTGTCGTTTTCCAGCGGCGGCTTCCAGGCGAAATACGGCGACAAGCTCTCCTCCGTGCTCGATATCAAGTACAAGCGCCCCGACAGCCTGCGCGCCAGCGCCAGCGCGAGTCTGCTGGGCGCCTCGGCACACCTGGAGGGCAGCTGGAAACCGAATAAAACAGGATTCCGGGCCTTCCGCTATCTGGTTGGCGCCCGCTACAAAACCACCCGAACCCTGCTCGGAAGCCTTGATGTGCAAGGCGAATACATCCCGAATTTCACGGACATACAAACCTATCTGACGTACGACCTCAATCGCGACTGGCAGATAGGCGCCATCGGGAATTTCAACCGCTCCACTTATACCTTCCAGCCGCAAAGCCTGGCCAGGGCATTCGGCCTGATTGATTATGCCCTGCAATTGCGCACCGCTTTTGAAGGCCAGGAGGTGGACGACTTTACCCAGGCCATGGGCGGCATTTCCCTTACCTATCTGCCCGACCGCGAACGAAATCCGTTGTACCACAAGTTCCTGGCTTCCGTGTGGAACAGCCAGGAAAACGAGCGTTTCGACATCCTGGGCTATTACATCCTGGGCGAACTGGACGAAAACCTGGGATCTGACAATTTCGGGGAAATCACCAACATACTCGGCACAGGCACTCAACAAACCTGGGTGCGCAACTACCTCTCCGCCGCCGTTACCAATGCCGAATACAAAGGCGGCATAGAGCTTCAGCGCGATCTTGCCGACGAAGGCATTTCCCGCAGCCACTTCCTGCAGTGGTCGGCCAAATGGCAGAACGAGCAAATCCAGGACCGCATCAATGAGTGGGAGCGACTGGACTCCGCCCTGTATTCCCTGCCCTACGACACCGTGGCCCTGCAGGTCAGAAGAGTGCTGAAAACCCGCAATGAGCTGTCGAGCAGCCGTTTTTCCGCCTCTATTCAGGACACCTGGACCTGGAAAAAAGCAGGCGTGCGCGAACTGCAGGTCATTGCCGGTCTGCGCGGACAATATTGGAACCTCAACGGCGAATATTTTGTGACTCCCCGGGCACAAATGCTCTACAAGCCCTTGAATACGCGTCGCGACGTGTCGTACCGCCTGGGGGCGGGCATGTACTACCAGCCGGCCTTTTACCGCGAGATGCGCCGGCTCAACGGCACGGTGAACACGGATTTGCAGGCGCAAAAGTCGGCCCACGTGGTGGGCGGCTTCACCTGGGATTTCCTTTGGGGCAAACGCCGGCCGGTGAAAATGCGCCTCATTGCCGAAACCTACTACAAGCAAATGTGGGATCTGGTGTCGTTCGATCTGGACAATGTGCGCATTCGCTACGCCGGGGAGAACAACTCGAGGGGCTATGCTACCGGTTTCGACCTGCGTTTGAACGGCGAATTTGTGAAGGGCGCCGAAAGCTGGGTGAATTTTTCCATCCTGCGCACCCGGGAAAGCATCAATGGCGTGCAACACAAAGTGCGCGAGCTTGGGCAGCGCGAGGGCCAGGACGTAAAGGATGTGCCGCGCCCAACGGACAGGTTGTTTACGTTTTCCACGTTCTTTCAGGATTACCTGCGCAAAAACAAAAATGTGCGCATGCACCTCAATTTCACGGTGGGCTCCGGGCTGCCCTTCGGCGTGCCCGACAACAACATCATTTTCCGAAACCCATACCGCTTCGCCCCTTATCACCGGGAGGACATCGGATTCGGGTTTCAGCTGTGGAAAGAACAGTGGCGCAAGCGCAAACCCAACCATTTCCTGCGCTTCACGCGCAATACCTGGGCCAGTCTGGAGGTATTCAACCTCATGAAAGTTGCCAACGAAGCCTCCAACGTGTGGATCAAAACCATCGAAAATACCCAATACGCCATCCCCAACTACCTCACCGGCCGCCGCTTGAATGTGAGGGTTAGGATGGATTTTTGAGTGCTCGAGTGTGCGAGTGCTCGAGTGTTTGAGTGTGCGGGTGTTCGAGTTGGCGTTGAGTTTGGGATTTTGAGTGTGCGAGTGTTCGGGTTGGCGTTGAGTTTGGGATTCTTTGTGCCTTAGCGCCTTAGCGCCTTTGTGTACTGTTCTTTGTGCCTTCTTTCCACCCCTTTCCTTCCGCACCTAAGCCATTCAACCAACAGTATGCACATTAAAATGACTGATCATCAATAATTTGCTGTGGAATCAACGTTATTATTGGCAAACGTGGGTTGTCTTCCTGACGGGATCCGTCCGCTGAAGTCAGAAGACCGCAGACAGATATATAGCCGCCGCAGAGTGGTTATGAAAAAACGGTCGTTGCCCTTGGCGTTGCCGAGAACCGTTGAAAATTTGGCGTCATGAGTGTTTTTAGCTCTTCTTTATATTGTTTCAGTTGAGCAAAAAAAT
>JADZFI010000034.1 GCA_020850025.1 Saprospiraceae bacterium | reverse complement strand
TTCCTTCTCTGTCAGGACCTGAAAAATGCTTTTTGGGACCTGTTGCACAATGGTTTCCTGTGCTGTTGCCGCATGGGATGCAATGCAGAGCAGCGCTAAAAGGAAACATTTTGTGAAATGATTAAACATCTTCATGGGTTTCAGCAGTTGAGCGCCCGTATCGAATGTAGATTAAAGCGCTTATTGGCAAAATAATATCCTGAAACAGCGAATTAAAATGGAAGGTTTCAGAATTATTGCAAAGTTAACGAACCATTCCCAAAAATGTATGGCTATTCGACAAAAGTCGCCCGTTTTTCGAGCCATATACGGTACATAGGAGTCGGCGAATGGGACAAAGGTTGCAAAATCCTTACAATTGACAGCTATTGGCAACTTAGATAGTTGAGGATTGTTTAAATTTGCGCGGCGGCGTCTTATTAACGCTACGTTTAGATTGTTTTTTCCGTAACAATTAGGGGAAATACAGCCATTCACTGTCTAACTTTCGATGAACGAATTCATTTACACAATTTTTAACTTGACATCCATGAAAAAAGGGCTTCTGTCTTTCCTTTTTGCTTCATTGGCCTGTATCCCCGCATTCAGCCAGGTGACGCCCCATATTTGCGGTAATGCCGCCGACCAGCAGGATTTGCTTCCGCGCCTCCGTGAAAACAAGATCGCTATGGAGGCAATGCGCGCCACAGCAGGTGAACGCAGTGAGATAAAGTATGTGCCCATCCACTTCCACCTTGTAGGGGATGCTGATGGGAACGGCAAGCACAAGGAGATCAGGGTACTGGAGCAACTATGCGCACTCAATGCTTCTTATGAACCGGTTGGTATTCAATTTTACCTCAGTGAACACCCAAGCTACGGCCTTTTTAACAAGTCCATCAACAATAACAACGTATTTGAAAACCAGTCCAATACGCTTTTGATGAACCTGCGCAGGCACAACAATGCCATCAACGTTTTTGTCGTGGAAACACCGGTTTCCGGCAACAACCAACCTGGTGTTACCCTTGCCTATTACAACATCCCGCAGGACTGGATTGTGAGCCGCAAAACCGAGATTAACGGCACTCAGCCTAACAGCACGCTTCCTCATGAGATGGGCCACCTGTTTACGCTGCCGCACACTTTTTACGGGTATGAAAACGATCCTTTTGAAGCATCCAATCCAACCTGGCCTGTAGCGCCCGTTTCTGCTCCACTAGGATTTGGTATTACCACTGAGCGGCAAAATGGCACCAACTGCGCTTCTGCTGCCGATGAAATTTGTGACACGCCACCGGATTACAACTTTGGATTCATTTCCAATACTTGCGCTAATTACTCCGGAGGTGCAAAAGACCCACTGGGGACCCTTGTTGACCCTCAGGAAAACAACTACATGAGCTACTTCCTGAGTTGCAGCACCTATGTATTTACGCAGGATCAGATGGATGTGATGCATGCTGATCTTAACAGCTCTGCACGCAACTATCTGGACAACAACTTCAGCCCGACAGCAACTACTATCACCACCCCAACGGATCTTCTGGTTTCACCCGCGCAAACCAGCACTACCCAGTTTTACGACGAGGTATTGCTTGAGTGGAAACCTGTAGACGGCGCCACGCACTACCTTTTGGAAGTTGATATTGTGTCAACCTTCGGTACGAATTTCTCTCAAACCTTCATTGAGACCGGTACCAGCAAGTTGCTTACCAATCTCTCTCCAAGCAGAACCTATTACTGGCGTGTCAAGCCTTTCAATTATCTTGTTGGCTGTGCTGCTGTCCGCACTCGGAATTTCAAGACACCGGCTACCGCCACCACTGCCGTAAATGAAATTGCAGGCCTGGAAGGCTGGCAACTTTCTCCAAATCCTGCCAAGGAAGGACAAGTAAATCTGCTGGTGAATGCTACTGAGAATTTTGATGTAGCCGTTCGCCTGACAGATGCCTCCGGTCGCACACTTTCCTTGCAGCAAACAACTTTTCTGCAGGGCGATAACACCTTCGCCCTGGATGTCAATAACATTCCAAACGGCATGTATCTGGTTTATCTTGAAAGCCAAAACGGCCGGGATGTACGGAAGTTGAGCGTCTTGCGTTGATCCTTGTTTCAGGGATTTCAGACCTGATCCAGAAATATACGATTGCCCGGTATTCCAAGCAGGATACCGGGCAATTTATTTTCCGCAAAAAGCACTTCTCAACCTTTGCAAAAAAATACTGTTTAGAATGGCTTTAGGATTTTATAAATGGCCAAAAAGAATATTGAACCTGTCAGTGCGGAGTTACTCCTAGAAGGAGTGGACTACTATCTGGAAAAAGGCTATTGGGTCTTCACAGAACATTATCTGCTGAAGCGCGGGCAGTGCTGCGGAAGCGGTTGCAGGCATTGTCCATACCGGAAAAAAAAGACAGGGAAGAATACTCGTACCTCCTGATTCGCTAAGGATCAGTCAGCAAAGTGCTCACATTTTAGGAGGGAAGCTGTCGGAAAGTATGATTTGAATGGACTGAATCTGGAACATCCAGTTTATAGAGGTGTCCCCATTTTTCACTTCCTTGAATGTCGAAAGGCCAGCACTCAAATCCGGGATGTTTACCGGGCCGCCGGATGCATCAATTTCCAGTTTCTTGCCTTTGAACTTCTTCTGATTGTACAAAATCACCCTGAATCCTTTTGGTACCTTGATGGAGCCGGTCACCCCCAGACCTTCAGTATGCAGGTCGAAGTCCGACCGCGCGGTGAGAATCCTGGCAGATTTTCCCGTGTAATTTGCGCCGGAGTGAAATTCAGGGGCAAATTGTGCCAGGTAGAAGTAATTGGCCACGGGGAATCGTCGGCTACACCTGGCTTGTCTGAATTCGTAAATTTGAACCGAAGCGGGAGTGTGTACTTGACACTGACCGGTTTGCCATTGGCCATCCCGGGCGTCCATTTGGGCATTGTCCCTACTACCCTGAGCGCTTCCTTGCCGCATCCTCCGCCAATGTCTTTAAGGATAACAGGGTTTCGAACCGTTCCGCTGTCATCAATAATAAAAGATACTACTACAGTTCCCTGAATCCCGTTTTCACGGGCCAATGGCGGATATTTCATGTTTTCTGCCAGGAACTTCACCATCCCGCTTTCGCCACCAGGAAACTCAGGCTTCTTTGCAAGATCATACATGTCGTAAGGAGCGTCAATAGCGCCGGTGTCCCTCCTTAGACCAATATTCTGGATTTCGGTTGAAGTGATTTTTTCTGCAATGCTGTCCTGTTGCCCCCATGCGGGGATAGCTATTACACACCCCAGGATGAAACAGGCTTGTTTTAGTTTTATGCAGAAATTCATCTTGACTTAAAAATCCTCATTTCTTTTTTCTTTTTCCCAATCCGTGCGGGCAAAGACGATGGTAAGAATACCAGCCATTACCATCAGGATTTTGATAATAAATGCCGTCAGTCGCCCTACTTTTTCCAGCCAGCCGAGAAAGTACCAGTGTGTGCCTACCAACTCCATTACAATGGATGTAACCCCTAAGGTGAGCAGCAGGTAACCAGTTAAGAGTAAAATACCTTTGTTTTTCATGGATATTTCCAAATATTTTGATGCCACGAAGGTAGCTAAGCCTAACCATTCATGCCGGTGAAAATGTTAAGTATGGTTCAGACAATAAAATGAGCTTCCGGATAAACCCTTCGCACGGCAAAGTGTTTGATTTGCGCTACCTTCGCACCGCGAAATTTTCCGGAAAATCTTTTCCGAAAAAAACGTCAACCAATGAATCATGTCTCAAATTCTTGAAACCCAGGATATCAGGGCACTTGGCAGTAACCTGGAGTTACTTGCACAACAGGTGGTGGAGGGATTTATAGTCGGACTGCACAGGAGCCCGTTCCATGGCTTCTCGGTGGAGTTTGCGGAGCACCGGCTATATAACCCTGGTGAGAGCACCCGTAACATGGATTGGAAAGTGTACGGACGCACAGAAAAGCTCTTTACCAAGAGGTATGAAGAAGAAACCAATCTGAGATGTCAGATCGTCATTGATGTATCTTCTACCATGTATTACCCATGGGACGAAAAGAATCCGCAAAAATTCAAATACCAGAACAAGCTCTGCTTCTCTGCCCAAGCGGCGGCAGTGTTGATGAATGCGCTTAAACGCCAGCGGGATGCTTTCGGCTTGACTTTGTTTGATGACGATCTCCGGTTTGCCACCCATGCGAAATCAAGCACGGTGCATTACCGATTGCTATTGAACAAGCTCACAGAATTAATTGAAAACCCGCAGTTGAATAAAAAAACAGATTTGGCCGCCAGTTTACACCAGGTAGCAGAGTCTGTCCACCGCAGGTCCATGGTCATCATCTTTACGGATATCATGGAACAACCTGAAAAGTCTGAAGAGCTGTTTTCTGCCCTGCGCCATTTACGACATGCCAAACATGAAGTCATTCTTTTTCATGTGACAGACAAAAGCAAAGAGCTTGATTTTGAATTTGAAAATCGACCATACGTTTTCGTTGATATGGAAAATGGCGAAGAAGTTCGTTTGCAACCCAATCAAGTCAAGGAATTCTACGTCAAACAAGTTGGACTTTTCAAGGAGCAGCTTCGTATGAAGTGTCTGCAATTCAAGATTGATTTTGTGGAGGCGGATATTCAACAAGGTTTCGTCCCCATTCTTCAAACCTGGATGGCAAAGCGCTCCAAAATGCATTAATAACCTTCCAAAGCCTAATCAATTTTCAACTATATGCAAGAAGTTTTTATCGTATCTGCCGTACGGACTCCTATTGGAAGTTTCGGCGGTAGCCTGGCTGGTGTTTCTGCCACACAACTTGGCGCAGCAGCCATCAAGGGAGCGCTTGACAAAGCCGGTGTTAGTCCGGATCAGGTCAACGAGGTTTTGATGGGCAACGTGGTGAGTGCCAACCTGGGTCAGGCGCCTGCCCGTCAGGCGGCAAGATTTGCCGGTATTCCTGACAGTGTTCCCTGCACAACGGTCAACAAAGTATGCGCTTCCGGAATGAAGTGTATCACGCTGGGCGCTCAAAGTATCATGCTCGGTTTGAACGACATAGTGGTAGCAGGCGGTATGGAAAATATGTCGCAAATACCTTACTATATTCCCAATGCACGCTGGGGCTATAAGTATGGTAATGGCGAAATCGTTGACGGCTTGGCCAAAGATGGCCTTACCGATGTTTACAACCAAAAGGCAATGGGTGTTTGTGCAGATGCGACAGCCGTAAAATACGGAATCAGCAGGGAAGCACAGGATGCATTTGCCATTGAATCCTACAAGCGAGCTGCCGCTTCTACCGAGTCCGGATTATTCCAGGCCGAGATAGTACCTGTCAGCATACCCCAGAAAAAGGGAGAGCCGCTACAGATTCTTGTGGATGAGGAGTTCAAGAAGGTAATGTTTGATAAAATTCCCGGGTTGCGTCCGGCCTTTACTCCAGATGGCACCGTAACTGCTGCCAATGCCAGTACCATCAACGATGGTGCAGCTGCCCTCATTTTGGCCAGTGAAGCAGCAGTGAAACGTTTGGGTCTCAAGCCAATCGCTAAAATTCGGGGTTTTGCCGATGCAGAACAGGAGCCGGAATGGTTTACTACCACGCCCACCATTGCTGCACCAAAAGCGCTGAAAATGGCTGGGCTGAGTAAAAATGACATTGACTATTTCGAGGTCAACGAAGCATTCTCGGTAGTTACGATGGCGTTTGAGCAGGTCATGGAAATTAGTCACGATCAGACCAACGTTTTCGGAGGAGCTGTTTCACTCGGACACCCACTGGGGGCTTCCGGCGCCCGAATTGTTACAACGCTTAACAATGTACTGCATCAACGCAACGGTAAACTGGGCCTTGCCGCTATATGTAACGGCGGCGGCGGCGCTACCGCTATTGTGATTGAGAAGTTGTAATCACAGAACAATATACCTAAACAGGCGCCGGGTTCTGACAGAATACGGCGCCTGTCTTTTTTTTACCAGGCGTATCCCAAGGTTAAGCCAATGCTCGTCCACCCGGGAGGATTATCGTTGGTACTGCTTCGACGGCCAAACAGGTATCTCAGCCCGTAATATACCAGAGTAGCATAATTGCTTCGAAAGGTTGGCTGGAGGTAGAGGTGTCCGAAATCCTTCCAGGCATAACTATAGCCTACTCCTAACGAAACGAGCAATTCAAACCTGTTGTAAAACTGATCTTGCGTTACTTCTCTTCCAATATTGCCAAAGGAGCTGTGGTATTCCAGCACTTTTCTCCCGATATTGATGCTTGGAATAATACCAGATGTAGCATAGAATACTCAGCCTGTTGAAAGGAGTAGCCTATGCCCACCTTGTAGGACCAAAGCGGATTTTTCGCCAGACTCAGTTCAGCCATTAACTGGTGTCCCCATCGATGGCCTTTCAACTTATCGCCCGGAACTGTCAATCTCATGATGGAGGGCGTGTAGGAGACCTCAACATGTCGGCTGGTTTGGG
>JADZFI010000033.1 GCA_020850025.1 Saprospiraceae bacterium | reverse complement strand
GCATTGTCGAAAGGCAGGTGGGCCTGCATTTCGCCGTCTACTACCATGTTGGGGTACTTTGCCTTAAGAAGGTTGACGGCGGTGCGCATTTTCACCGCATCCTCGCCATTGGCGCTGCCGAAATTGGAATATGACAGCAGGGCAATGCGCGGCTTGATGTTGAATTTTTCCACTTCGCGCGCCACCAGTTCGGCAATTTCCACAATTTCTTCAGCGGTAGGGTTGAAATTGACGGTGGTATCGGCCAGGAACAGAGGACCAAATCGGCTCATCAGGATGTACATGCCGCACACTTTTTTCACGCCCTCCTGTCGGCCGATGGCCTGGAGCGCCGGACGGATGGTGTCCGGATAGTTTCGGGTCATACCGCCAATCATGGCATCGGCCTCACCGGTTTCCACCATCATGGAGCCGAAGTAGTTGCGGCGACGCACGATTTCGCGGGCTTCTGTGCGGTTAAAGCCTTTGCGCTTGCGTTTTTCAAACAACAGATCTCCGAAACGTTCGAGTCGGGCAAAATCCGAGTCCTGCGATGGCATCATGGGGTCTATGATTTCCACATTCGCCAGGTCAAGGTGGTTTTCCTGAATGAGATGCTTGATCTTTTTCACATTGCCCAGCAGGATAGGGTGTGCAATTTTTTCTTCCCGTGCCAGTTGAGCGGCTTTCAAAACAGCCAGATTTTCGGCGTCGGCCAGCACGATGCGTTTTGGGTTTTGCTTGGCTTTGTTGAGAATGGCCCGTGTGAGGGAATTGTCGAGTCCAAGTCGTTTGGACAGCTGGTTTTCGTAGATTTCCCAGTTTTTGATCGGGAATTTGGCCACGCCGGTTTCCATGGCGGCGCGTGCAACGGCCGGCGCCACGGTGGTGAGCAGGCGGGGGTCGACGGGTTTGGGGATGATGTACTCCCGTCCAAATACCATATTGTCTTTGCCGTAAGCCATGTTCACGATATCCGGCACCGGCTTTTTAGCCAGATCGGCCAGAGCGCGCACGGCGGCCAGTTTCATTTCCTCGTTGATCACGTTGGAGCGCACATCGAGGGCGCCGCGGAAGATGTACGGGAAGCCCAACACATTGTTCACCTGATTGGGATAGTCGCTTCGGCCGGTGGCAAAAATGATGTCCTTTCTGGCGGCTGTGGCATCTTCGTAGGAGATTTCGGGAGTAGGATTAGCCATAGCGAACACGATGCAATCCTTTGACATTCCCTTCACCATGTCCCGGCTCAGGATATTGCCTTTGGATAGGCCGACAAAAACATCGGCTCCTTTCATGGCTTCGGTCAGGGTGAGTGTTGCAGGAGCGCTTCCGTTGGCAAATTCGGATTTTTTGCCGTCCAGGTTGTTCCTGCTCGGGTGCAGCAGGCCCTTGGAGTCGAACATGAAGATGTTCTTTTTCTGTGCGCCCAGGCTGTGGTAGAGTTTGGTGCAGGAGATAGCCGAGGCGCCCGCTCCGTTTATCACGATTTTCACCTTGGAGATATCCTTATTCACCAGTTCCAGTGCATTGAGCAGGGCTGCGGAGCTGATGATGGCGGTACCATGCTGATCGTCGTGCATCACCGGTATGTTCAGCTCCTCTTTCAGGCGCTCCTCAATTTCGAAGCACTCCGGGGCGGAAATATCTTCCAGGTTTACGCCCCCGAAGGTGGGCTCCAGGATTTTCACAGTGCGCACAAACTCGTCCACATTTTTAGTGTCGAGCTCCAGGTCGAACACGTCAATATCTGCGTAGATTTTGAACAGCAGTCCTTTTCCTTCCATCACCGGTTTGCCGGCGGCAGGGCCGATATCGCCCAGCCCGAGCACTGCTGTGCCGTTGGAGATCACAGCTACGAGATTGCCTTTAGCAGTATATTTGTACACATCTTCCGGCTCGGCGGCGATGGCCAGGCAGGGCTCAGCCACCCCTGGTGAATAGGCCAGGGTGAGGTCGCGCTGGGTGGCGGTTTCTTTGGAGGGGATGACTTCTATCTTTCCGGGGCGTCCTTTGGCGTGATAAAAAAGCGCCTCTTCTTTCAGTGTTTTTTTCTTGCTCATGGTTGCGGGTAGGATGAGAGGGCGCAAAGGTATTCTATGCGTCAATCATTAATTCTTACAAGCCATTCTTTTTCGGCCAGCAGTGCGCAAAGTTGAATCTCTTCGCGGAGTTTTGCCTTGCGCGTTTTGTTGCCGGGGGGCAGGGCAATGCTTTTTTTCAGGAAAATTACAAAGTTGCGGTAGGCTTGTCGCTGTTGCTCGGACAGCTGGCGTTTGCGGCGCAGATAGGCTGAAAAACTGGCCAGCAAACTATCGAGTGCCACCATTTCTCCGGTTTCCCAATACATTTTGGCCAGCATGGCCTTGGCGGCGAGGTTGTGCAGCACATCGTCGAAATCCATAGCCAGGAGCAAGGGCATGGCTTGTTTGTAATCGCCTTTTTCACAATAATAACGGGCCAGGTTGAAAGCATACGCGCCCTGACGCTGACTTTCAGGCAGGTGTTCCCGGTAGTTGTTCAGATACTGCAATACCCAATCGAACTCACGCAAACGCATGGCGGCAAAGGCAATATTGGTATAAGTGAGGCGGGTAATTTGCCCCTGCTCCAGAAATACTCCCGACTCCAGGCCACTTTGATACAGTTCAAAGACCTCCCGGAGAAACTGCTCCTGACGCAGATTGATCCGGTGAATGCAAAAATTCACCCCGATAAGGTACACGGCCCGCAATTCCGGCAACGGAAAACAGGTGGCAGCCTCTGCCAATCGTTCTTTCAAGGCAAAAAAATGCCGATCCTCCTCCGGATGACTCAAAGCCAGAAAGCCGTGATAATACACGGTAATGGCCGGAAATTGCCACAATTCAGGGTGCGACTCCACGTATTGCAACACCATGGGCAACAAACCCATGTCTACTTTTTGCGGCAGGAGTCGTTGGTGACTGAAAATACCGCAGGCGTATTTGAGCTTTTCCGCCAGGAACGACACATCGTGCAGATTGGAAAACTGCTGTAACTGTTCGGCTGTGCTCCTGCCGCTGCCCTGTATGGCGTGCTGGTAGTTTTCGAGGGCCAGTTCGTGCCGGAAACGAAAGTGGTCGGCGTGGCGCAGGGGCTGTGCATCCGCGGATTTTTCTGTTTTTTCTAGCTGCTCTTCAAACATTCCCGCTAAATTCCGGCGCCGCAATGCCTTCAACAAATGCAGGCGTTGCGAGGTTGTATCCTGTTGCCATTCCTGCCAAGCCAGATAATCCTCGGTGGTTTGCAGGAGATAATGCGTGGCATGATGGATTTTTGCCGGGTTAAAGGATGTTTTTGCAAATACTTTTTGATATAAAAAATCCGAGGAATAGCTTTTTTCTGTCTTAACCTCCTGTTTTCGAAAAAACTGAAACAGCTTTTGCACGGATTCATGCTGATTAAACACCGGACTTTGTACAAATTTTTGCATCCAGTGCCAGTCTTTTTTAGTAAAAGTGCGAAAAACAGTGAGAATTTTCATGCAGCAAGGCGATGGAAAGAATGGTGG
>JADZFI010000032.1 GCA_020850025.1 Saprospiraceae bacterium | reverse complement strand
CCTCGCAAAGTGTTTGATTGAGCGTAGCCTCCATTACTTCCAGGAAGGTGAGCTCCACATGAATCACGCTGTCAATACCCCCTTGTGCGGCGCCGGGTAGAATCACTGTACCGGTTGGGTTGCTCGCAGAGAAAAACTGGCTCACCACCAGCACTGTCTGGTTGTTGCAAAAGGTATCACGGTAAGTGAAATGCCCTGGCTGCCCATAGGCAGTGAGCCCTGCCAATAGACAGGCTGCAAGAAGGAAAATCGTTTTTGGGCGCATAAAGCTGGATAGATTCATTCCGATATTGCTAATGCGAAGGATCGGGAACGGGATTAAAGCTATTGTTTCGTCAAAACAGCGCGCTGGAAAACCGTGCAGGGATAGGTTTTCACCTCCGGAATCTCTTCTTCACCCTGTTTGGTATTTCCGGTGGTACTTATGGCAGTTTCCGTGCCAGAAATAACTTCAAAAATCATCGTCTGTTCATCTGTCTTCTCATAAGTACACAATATTCGGCTTCCCTGCACGACAAACCAACAAAGCAGCTTGGGTCCATACAGGAAACTCTCCATAAGGATGGAATTCTTTTCATCCACTTTCCAGATGCCTCTTTCGGGCGAAACCGGCACCAGTTCATACGGGCGCCAGTCCTGCTCTTTGGATCCATAAATCAATCCGAAGGTATATCTGCCTTCTCTGGACGTATCAATCTTGTGAATTTCCAAGGTCATTTCCACAGCGTTTACCTTGCCTTTGCCGTTATAAATTTCGAGAGAGCCTTTCCAGTTGCCCGACCAGGATTCCGGGAAAGTGGCATTTTGTCCTGATGTTCGGGTTGAAAACAAGCTTAGAAAGCAAATTATAACAAGTAGGATTCGCATAAAATCAGAAAATTTATGCGGCAAAAATAGCCAAGATTCCTTGGCAGGGCAAAAACATCTATTTTGCCGTCAAATTATTCCCAGAAATTGGGCCATGTACCTGTAAACAAACACCTATTACCATGAAAATACCTAGTCCGGGCTTTCTTGTTTCCGCATTTTTTCAGGCCTTTGTGCGTTTTCCCGGGGCTATGGCATCCGCTATTGGCGGAACCATCCTGTTGATTGGCTTAATTGAAAATCACGGGAACGATCAGGAGAACTTCCTGACCCGTACCATGATCACCTGCCTGCTGGGCTTGTCCTTCATGACCGCTTTAGTGGCTTTTGGAGAATCGAGAGCCTGGAACAAATCGAAAATTGCAC
This sequence comes from Saprospiraceae bacterium, assembly GCA_020850025.1. GTDB lineage: Bacteria > Bacteroidota > Bacteroidia > Chitinophagales > Saprospiraceae > M3007. The sequence goes on along the minus strand of JADZFI010000032.1, from coordinate 3,398 downwards.
TTGCGCAGTTGATCGGTTTTCTATTGCTGACGCTGTGCTGGTTTTGGCTGGATACCAAAATGGAGCATTTTGAATACCTGATCCTGCCAAAGTACCTGGCCTTACTGTTGGTAATGCACCTGGCCGTAGCAGTGGCGCCCTTTCTCAATCATCGCAGTGTACAGGCCTTTTGGGATTACAACCGGAATCTGTTTGCCAATTTCGTTATTGGTGCGGCCTTTACCTTCATTTTGTTTATTGGATTGGCTTTGGCCCTGCTGGCGGTTGACCAACTGTTCGGCGTACGGATTCAGGATGAGTGGTATGTCAGGTTGTTTGTACTCCTGGCCGGCATTTTTAATACCGCTTATTTCCTGTTTCATTTTCCTGAGTTGACCCAGGAGGATGACCAAACAGATGTAGCCTATTCCTGGGTTTTCCGCAATTTGTGCAAGTTTATCCTGATCCCGATCGTATTGCTGTACTTCCTGATTTTGTACGCATTTGGTGCAAAAATCGGGCTGGAGTGGGAATTGCCTGAAGGCTGGATCAGCTCCCTGGTGCTTGGATTCTCGGTGGCCGGCATCTTCACTTACCTGTTGAATTTTTACCTTTCGGAGGAAGACAAAAGCACTCTGGTAGTCCAATTTAAGCGCTGGTTTTGGTGGGTGCTGTTGCCGCTGACGGGCTTGTTGTTTTTGGCCATCGGCCGACGAATTGGCGATTACGGAGTAACAGAGGAGCGCTTTTTGGTTGCAACGCTTGGCGTCTGGCTGTTGTTGAATTGTCTGTATTTCCTGATTTCCAAAACCGATAACCTCAAGTTCATCCCCATCTCATTGGGTCTTTTTGCGCTTGCCTGGGCTTTTGGGCCGCTGAGTGCCTTATCGGTATCCATGCGCAGCCAAACCGGCATCCTGACCGAAATTCTGGAGCGCAACGAGCGTTTTGCGGCAGGCAGCTTGAAGCCCGGCAATAAGCCCTTGACCGACAAAGAAAATGGGCAGGTGTACTCCGCCATTTTATTCCTGTCGCAAAGAAATGCACTGGCGCCCCTGCTGCCAGTGGCGGTGGATACTCTGGCAAGAGATTATGGCCAGGTACTGGAATGGCTGAACGTAGGGCCTGGATTGCAGGAGGGCGCTATTCGAACATTGAACCTCAGCGCAGAGGATTATACAGAGCCTATGTCGGTACAAGGCTTCGATCTGGATTATAGGATTGATCTCTTCAGGTCGCAGAAAGAAGATCGGGAAATAAAACAGGTTTTCATGAGTTCACCCGACGGACTATTTATTGAATGGTGGGATCTTGGGCAGGAAAAACCGGTATTGATCGAAAGTTTCAGCCTGAAGCCTACCCTGGACCGCTGGGTATTAAAAATGGATCCAAAAGAGTCCTATAACTACGCCAACCTGTCTATGGCAGAACGAAGTATCCTGCTAAATGGCAAAAAAGGCAATCTTCGCCTGGTATTGGAAAACGGCCAGGTGGATGTTGAAAACAATCAGCCAAGGCTCGAAAGCGCCAACTGCTGGATTTTGTTGAAGAAAAAATAGACGTTGGACTGTTGGACAATGGACATTGGACTTTTAGACAATGGACATTGGACAAAGTCAAGCAAAAGATTGATCTACAGCTATTAACCAAACAAGTCCAACGTCCATTGTCCAACAGTCTAACGTCCAACAGTCCAACAGTCCAAAATAAAACATTCAATAAACATGAAACCGCAAGCCTTATTAGTGCTTTTGATCTTACTTTTCAACCTTTCGCTACGGGCACAAAACAAGCCCTATTTCCAGCAAAAGGTAGATTATCTCATTGCTGCTACGCTGAGCGACAGCACGCATACGCTGGAGGCGAACATAACGATTACCTATCAAAATAATGCTCCGGATACCCTGCGTGAAATCTGGATGCATTTGTGGGGTAATGCGTTTAAAAACCGAAAGAGCGCTTTTTGTGCGCAAAAACTTAGAGAGGGCGACCGCTCCTATTACTTCGCTAGGAAAAAGGAACGTGGCGGCATTTCCGGGCTGGACTTCAGTGTTGGCAGTCAAAAGGCGAACTGGCGCATTTCAGAGGAACACCCCGATGTGGCGGTATTAACCCTGGCCAAGCCACTGCCACCGGGCGGGATCATCACCATTAGCACACCTTTTACCCTGAAAATACCAGCCTCCTTCTCCAGGCTTGGTCATGTGGAAACCTCTTACCAAATGACCCAATGGTATCCCAAGCCGGCTGTGTACGACCACAAGGGCTGGCATGCCATGCCCTATCTGGATATGGGCGAATTCTACTCGGAATTCGGCGCCTTCGATGTGAGCATTACCCTGCCCGACAATTACGTGGTGGGGGCAACCGGATTGCTGCAAACCGAGTCGGAAATCCTGTTTCTGCAGAAAAAAGAGGCTGAAACCAGGGCTCGTTTGTACACCAACGACAAACACGTGGAAGCGCCTTTTCCGCCTTCCAGCAAAACCATGAAAACCATCCGGTATACGGCAGAACTGGTGCATGATTTCGCCTGGTTTGCCGACAAACGTTTTATGGTTTTGAAAGACACGGCGCATCTTGAATCGGGCAAAAGCGTGGACTGCTGGGCTATGTTCCCCATGTCGAAAGAAGTCAGCCCGGGGAAAGGGCAGTCGAGATACTGGGAAAAAGGAGCATTCTATGTTAAACGAGCAGTAGAGTTTTACTCCAAACATGTGGGAGAATACCCTTATCCACAGGCTACAGCCGTTCACTCCGCTCTGAGTGCTGGGGGCGGCATGGAATATCCCATGATCACCGTCATAGGCAATTCCTCCAATGGCGAAAGTCTGGACGATGTGATTACCCACGAAGTGGGTCACAACTGGTTTTACGGGATTTTGGCTACCAATGAGCGGGATCATCCGTACCTCGACGAAGGGTTCAACACCTATTATCAGGCCAGGTACATGAAGGAGCACTATGGCAAATTCAGCGCGGTTGAGACCCCCGATTTCCTGTTTAATGAAAAAAAGCAGGGCTCTATATTGGAAATAGGCTATTTACTGCTGGCCAGAGAGCACAAGGACACCCCGCCTGACACCCATTCGGAGGAGTTCAATGGCTTGAGCTACGGCCTGCAGGTGTATATGAAAACCGCTATATTTCTTGAATGGCTGGAGAAATCTGTGGGCACTGCCCAATTTGATGCGGCCATGAAACAATATTACCATAAATGGCAATTCAGTCACCCGTATCCCGAGGATGTCAAAGCTGTTTTCAGGGAGAACAACCTGAAGGCCGACTGGTTTTTCCGTGCCATGGAAACCCGGGATCAGATGGATTGGAAACTCAGCGGGATACAACGTGATAAAGCGAAAAACGGTTACCAGTTGGAGGTTAAGAACAAGGGGCGGCTGGATGCGCCTTTTTCCGTT
>JADZFI010000031.1 GCA_020850025.1 Saprospiraceae bacterium | reverse complement strand
GCAGCAGTTAAGACTGCGGTTCTGAACAAATTTATTCAAATAGCCGCTCCTAAATCTGTAAAAGTCGCTTGAGGCCTAAATGGGATAGGGAAAAACCGGCTTCGAACAAGATTCATGCAACAAAGCCCCGCAGCACTGTTTCAGGATATTTTCTGGATCGCGAGTCGTTTAACCAGAAGGGCGAAATAGAATCCGGTTTGTATTCCAGAAATGCCGGTATTGAGCTGTTTCACACGTCGCTTAATGGCAAATGGGCCGGCTGGCTGACCCATCACCGTTCCTTTCAAACAGGTATCAAAGATCAAAACTGGTGGGGTAATCTTGGCGGGCAGTACAGGGTAAGAGGTTTCTCCTGGTTGACAGATTTCTTACGCATGGGCGAAAATTATTATGCCGATCTCGGATTCGAACGCCGGATTGCCAACTATGATGTGCAGTTGGACAGTATCATCCGGTTAGGATATTATTTATGGTTTAATGCTTTATCCTACCAGATATTCCCCAAAAACAAACAAAGCCGGCTGAATTACATCGAAATTGGAACAGAGCTATTCCAGGTATTAAATCCCGACGGAACCTTGAATGAGTCGACTAACAGTGCCAGGTTAACCATGAACTTCAAAAATACCAGTGAATTCGCCTATTGGGTCGCCCCAAATCGGGCCAACGTGCCGGTATCTTTCAAAGTTGATGATGAGGAAGATCTTTTAAAGGGCCCTCCCCTGCCTTCGGCAGATTATCAGTTTATGGCAACCGGAGTGGAATGGAGTTCCGATTATCGCAAGCCATTGTATTACAGTTTCAACGCGGGAGGAGGAACGTTTTACAATGGTCGGCAGTGGCTCGCCGAATTCTCGCTCACCTACCGCATTCAACCCATTATGAACCTTGCGGTGAGGGTACAATACAACAAACTGACGTTCCCGGAACCGTATTGCGATGTTGAGATTCTGAACATTACGCCTCGGATTGAAGTGTTTTTCGCCAAAAATATCTGGTGGACCACCTTTGTTCAATACAATACCCAGGCGGATAATTTCAATATCAACAGTCGCTTTCAGTGGCGTTTCAAGCCCATGAGCGATTTGTTTGTGGTGTACACTGATAATTACGGCGTGGAAAATCTGGGGGTAAAAAACCGGGCCATGACGATGAAACTGAGCTACTGGTTTTGACGAACATCCTGGCTAAAAAATTGGCCTCACAGAGGCCCGACGTCTGCGTGTCGGGCTTCTGTGAGGCCAATACAAGACCGAAGTTGTTGTTTACTGGGCTTGCTCCCCAGCCTTTTCAAACTCTTTGATGATCTCTTCCGGAGATTTACCCAACAATTTCAAGGCATTTTGGGCATCATCCGTAAAGTCAGGATCGTTCGGGTATTTGGCCAGAAAGCTCTCATAGGTAGCTTTTGCCTGATCCAGCTGATTCAGGTCGTTTTCCTGAACAAACCCGATCATAAACAGAGCGGTCGGCGCTTTTTTGTGTTGTGGATGTCTGTCGACCACTTTTTGGTACATCTCAATGGCTTTTTGCGGCTGTTGAATGGTCTTAGCCAGTCCGGCTGCCTTGAGCATCAGATCCACATATTTGTCCGGATTGGATGGTTCCACCAGCGAAGCCAGTTCCTCCGAACTTTTGATGAACTCATCGGCTTTTGATTTATCCGTAACAGCAGCCCCGCCCATGGACTTGTCCAACTCGGCGAGTTTCTTTTCCAGTGTTACCACCGGGTCCTGCTGACAGGCATTCAGCAATAATCCAAAAAATGCGAGCGTCAATAGTTTTTTCATAATGATGTTGAACCTAGTTGGTTTTTGAGGCACTATAATAGACGTATAAAAATCTCCAAAAGAAAGTCCATTCCTCACATTTTCCACATTCCTCACATTCCCCAAATTCCTCACATTCCCACATTAACCCGTTCCCACATTAACCCCATTCCCCACATTACCCCACGTATTCAAACTTGCCAAACGGGCTTTTCACCGTAACCTTTTCCCCTGTGGCTTTCTTTACCCTGCCGATGATCCGCGCTTCAATGCCGTATTTTTCTGCGATGGCCATGATTCCTTCAGCGTAACGGCCTGGCACATAAATTTCCATGCGATGCCCCATATTGAATACCTGGTACATTTCGCGCCAGGGAGTATTACTGCTCTCCTGGATCAGGCGAAATAACGGCGGAAGTTCAAAAAGGTTGTCTTTAATGATGTGAACGTCTTTGACGAACTTCAAAACTTTGGTTTGAGCGCCACCCGTTACATGGATCAATCCATGGATTTTTTTGCGGTAATCGCGAAGGATTTCCTGCAAGACCGGTAAATAGGTACGGGTAGGCGACAGGATCAATTTCCCTACAGGAATAGCCTCATTTCCAACATTGACAGTATCAGTCAGGCGCTTGTTCCCGGTGTACACCACCTCATCGGGCAAACGGGGATCAAAGCTTTCCGGGTATTTTTCAGCGTAGTATTTAGACAACACATCGTGGCGTGCTGCCGTGAGTCCGTTACTGCCCATGCCGCCATTGTACTCCGTTTCATAGGTGGCTTTGCCATAGGAGGCCAGGCCAATAATCACATCACCGGAGCGAATGCTCGGAACCAACACATCGCTGCGTTTCATACGGGCAAATGCCGTGAAACCGACATCAATGGTTCTGACAATATCTCCCACATCGGCGGTTTCGCCACCAGCCAGGTGCATTTCCACGCCGTGTTCGCACATTTTATCCACGAAATCGGAGGTTCCTCTAATGACAGCTGCAATGACTTCTGCCGGAATAAGGCCTTTGTTCCGACCTATTGTGCTGCTCAACATAATATTATCCACACAGCCGGCACAGGCCATATCATCGAGGTTCATGACGATGGCATCCTGGGCTACACCAGGCCAAACGGACAGATCGCCGGTTTCTTTCCAGTACAGGTAAGCCAGACTGGTTTTGGTGCCGGCCGTGTCGGCATGCAACAGGTTGCAGTATTTGGGATTCCCGGCCGCCAGATCAGGCAATATTTTGCAGAAGGCATTGGGATACAAGCCTTTATCCAGGTGCTTGATGGCTGCGTGTACTTCTTCTTTAGACGCTGAAACGCCTCGTTGATCGTATTTTGTGGTCATGGTGTAAGGTCATTGTGAAGT
>JADZFI010000030.1 GCA_020850025.1 Saprospiraceae bacterium | reverse complement strand
GTGACTGCCAGTCACCCCGACACTAAAAAACCAGAACTATGCTGTAGTATATTGTATGACAAAATAGAAGGGCTACCCCAGCATCCTGGGTTAGCCCTTCGTCGTATGTAGAACGGGAATAAACCGGATTAATACATCATTAGCTTCCTGGAAGCCGTTCCGAATGGTGTTTCGAGCCGACAAGTGTAAAAGCCGGGTTCACGCAAATCGGAGCGATGGAGCACCATGTGGTTTTCTCCAGGCTGGAAGGCGCCTTTTTTGGCGCTGACCTCGCAACCCTTGGCATCAAAAATGCGAAGAAAGATATCTGCAGCAGCCGGCAGGCGGAACCACAGATTGGTCATTTCTATAAAAGGATTGGGGGAATTTTGTAATAGCTCCACGCTTCCTTCAGCGTTCTGGCTATTCAGCGGTTGATTTTGAAAATGTGCAACAGTCATGAGTATTATACGAGATTCGACCGGAGGTGATTTGCCGCCGGCCGGGAAAGTGGGCGGATGATGGATGAAAAAGTATCGCACAAAGGCGATAGCTGATTATATCCAAATGTTGTGCCAGAAAATAAAATCCCCTCTTTCACCATTTCGGGAAAGAGAGGAACTTTCACAATCAAATCGGAATAACCGGTTTTCTGACGCTATTTAATTTTTCAATATCTGCCAGGTGCTGCCTCCTTTTTGGTTGCTTACTGTAATCAGGTAGGGGGCTGAAGGCAATGCTCCTAACTGTAGCGTATGACTATATTGAGTGACTGATTTTACCTCAAATTTTTGCACCAATTGACCGTTGAGGTCATTCACCAGAATCCAGAAATCCTCGGGTTCTTTGCCGCTTATGTCCAGTTGTATCCAGTTGGTGGCTGGATTTGGACCAATATTTACAGTGGCATTCAGGGATTCGGGCGACAAGACACCCACCAGTGGGCTGCCATTGTATTTAAACACCCGGGTATTATTATCGGATGGAATGATGGGGCCCCATTCTCCAGCCCAGCCGTTGGTGGGTGAATTGAACGCCGGCCAGCCAATGATTTCTCCTGAGCTGATCTGCGTCCAGGTTTCTCCATGGTTTTTACTTACCCAGGTCTGATTGTTTCCAACCAGGGGGGCTCCGGTATGAAGGCCAACAACCATGATGGAGGTGCCTTTCACATAGGTTGGAATACCATAAAAATGATATTCTTCCGAAATAGGCAAAGAAATATCCTCCCAGCTGGCGCCGCCATCAGAGGTGTGAGCTACCAGTTCAAGGTCGTGTCCGTCATTCCGGCATCCAAGAATCCACGCGGTTTGGTCGCCTTGCAGGGAAATGGCATACACGCCAAGCGAGTCGTTGAATGGCGAGAAGGAGGTCCATGCCTGCGCATTGGTCATCAGCGGAATAAGCAGGAAAAGTAGTGGGTATAAGGATTTCATACTGTTTATAGGTTAAAAGGTGAATAATGGACAAAACGATAGCTGGCCTCTATTGGCAGAAGAGGCGTCAAAAGAGCATTATACAGGATGAAGACTGGTTTTGATCAGGGGGGCTCTGAAAAACAGGCTGGATGAAATTCGGCAAGTAATGTCAGCTACACCCTACATGGGGATAAAGGAAAGTCGCGACAAAAATCTGTCAACAAGCCGGAACGATTATCCCCTAGGTAGGGGGATTTTCGAGGCGCCAAAGTCCCGACTCCTGCAGGAACAGCGCGGCATCCCTGGCTGATTTGAAATCAGTGAGCAGCAGACTTTCTGCTCTTTTCAGGATGTGCCGGTTTTGTTCATGGAGCGTATGTGGTTGCATGCACAGTTTTTCGGAATCGGGTTCTCCTTTCATGTACCATTCCAGCAAAGCCTGTTCGGTGGGGGTAAAGTAGTCTCTGAATCTTTTAGCAGCCATATCCAGCATGGCATGGTTCAGATCCGCTATTGGCTGGCCATTTCAAGTGACATAGGACTAACGAGCGCATCAGATGTTCTTTTTTCAACTATTAATTCCGAAAAATATAAAAAAGTAAACAAAAAAATGCGGACTTTTTTGAAAGTCCGCATTTTTTGGGGGAGGGGTGAATATGTTAGCACCTTTGGAGGAAGTATAGATTGGCGGCGGCTAAACCCGCCGGTACGGTCCTCACGCCAACTCCACCACCGTCACACCATCGCCGCCGCCGTCTTCCGGGTGGTAGGCTCGGGCTATGTTGCCGCCGTATTCGCGCAATTTTTGTTTTACCACGGTGCGCAATACCCCCGTGCCTTTGCCGTGCAATATCTGGATGGTATGGGCGCTGGTTAGCAGGGCATTGTCCACAAAACGCTCCAGCACCTGCAGAGCCTCGTCTTTGGCCATGCCGCGGATGTCCACTTTGGCATCGAAATCGGCCACACGCTGCACGTTGGAGGCGCCAACGGTGGACGTCTGGCTGATAGGCTCTGTGGCCGGGAGGAGGTCGCGCAGAGCAGCAGTGATGCGTAAACCGCCCATCAACAAGGTGGCTTTTTGCCCTTTGATCTCTTCTACCTGGCCCGTGGCGCCTCCTGCGCGCAGGCGCACGAAATCGCCCACGGATATTGGTCGGGTAGGGCCACTGCCGGCGGCTTTTTGCTCCAGCTTGACCACCTCTTCATTCACCTCATCCACCTGCCGGGCTTTTTCCTGGCGATCAACCCGGAGT
>JADZFI010000029.1 GCA_020850025.1 Saprospiraceae bacterium | reverse complement strand
TGACAAGAAGTCGCCATCAGGAAGCAAATCAGGACAAGGAGGATTGCATGGAAGGTGTTTGTGGTGTGGAAAGGTGTAGACATGTAAGTGGCAAATTTTCAGCAAAAGTATTTGCACACAGTATGGCGAACCGGTTTGGCTTGTAAAACAATGTAACGAAGCTGTAAAAGCCTTTTTCCGCCTCGCCAGGGATTCCTCACCTCAATAGCAACCTGGTATCCCTCACTGCGTATGTGATTGGCTCTGAGGCAGGTTGGGCCTCTTGTGCTACAAACGTTTGGCCTCTAGCGAGGCCTGTTCGCTGCACCTGGGCTACCAACGTTGGGGGGCTATCCCCGGGGAGTTGACTTATAGTGACCTACGGTTTGCAGGTTAAAATCGTTGATAATGGGTAGCGGCCTATGAGATTCATGGTAGCTTATAGACCTTGAAAAAAGACGGCATTGGTATCGGTCGACTTGATCCTCATTTGTTTGAGGTCTTCATATTCCGGGGAGAAGTACCAATTATTGGCCATTTCCTGGTTTGGGAATTCAATTAGTACCGGAAAGGAGGGGTTTAACTCCCCTTCCATCACCTGGAACGGGCCGCCTACCATAATGTAGCGACCACCGTATTGGTCAACGGTATTCAGTACCAGTTCACGATACACCTTCATGGCGTGTTCATCGTGGATTTTCAACACATCGAAATAACAAAATGTAGCCATTGTTTTTGTTTTTTTTGCAAAGGTTGTGGGGTAAAAAGGCCTTATTGAAGAAAAGCGACAAGTTGTCGGCCGCTTTCGTGGTATGCGATTTCCCTGGAAGTAGCCGGAAGTTTCCTGGTTGGTAAAGTCAAGGATTTGAGGTGTGAGTTCGTTTCATACACAGGGCGTTTTAGCAAAATTAGGGGTAGCCGGCCCTGATATGACCTTCAATAATTGGTCGAACGGCATAAAATGTGGATGAATGCCTGAAAATTCGGGATCAATTGTCATGGGGATACCGGCGTTTGCGGGAATGGGGTACTTTTGTGCGCTTGTTTGTAGAGCCGGGTGGTTGAAGCGGTGGTTTACAATAACCTTTGGCTTCAATGCAACATAAATCTAATAAAATTTCAAAAAATGAATAGAATATTGGTCTTGATTACCCTTTCGGAAAGTGGAATAGAAACCATAAAATCCAATCCGGAATTGCCGAAAAAGGAGATGGAGTTTGTCAATCAATGGAGAGAGGATAACATTTTGGAAAGCTTCTTTATTTCGGTGAGCAAAAAAGATGCGGTACTAATTTTCCAGAATGTTGAGGAAAGCAGGACAAAGGAACTCATTGAAATCCTGCCTTACTTTCCCTACATGGAAAAAATTGACTACCATAATTTGAATAAACAATTTTAGAATCAAATACCCGGGCGCGGCGGAATGTTCGGCTGCTCGCCGCGCCCGGCAACATTTACCTACCTCGTCAAACCATCCAATATCTCATTCCGGAAGGTGGTTTCGCTTACCTCAATAACTTCCAGAAAGGGTAAGAATCCTTGATAGTTATTCCTGTCCTGCAACCTGAAATAGTGCACCTTGTTCGGGGAAAGCTCATGGGAAAAGTAGCCTCGATTATGGCCGAAGGCGCCCACTTTGCCCTGGAAAACCCCGGAGCTTGTTTCCAGTTTTATGACCCCATTTCTCCTGATCTTGAAGGTTTCTCCCAGATTACTGTTCATTTTGTAGGGCCTGGACAGTTGGTTGTCCGGTCTGTAAACGATCACCCTCGCAACGGGCATTGAGTCGGTGGTGGCGGAATATGAAATACCGGGTATAAGAGTTGGATCAGAGGACGTACCGGGATGGGTACTGTCTGCTTGCGCTGCACTTGCAAAGGCCAGTATCAAAAAGGCCGCGAAAACAATGGAATTAGAGCGTTGGTAGTTCATAGTTTGTGTATTTATAAGGTGAATAGGAGACTGTTGGATAATTTTCCTTAACCAGAAACCGATATTATTTGTTGAAAAAATTTACCAAATTTGCTGTTAGGGTCTCTATAAAGTCGCAAGTAGTCAGTCATGTATTCTGGCTTGTGTAGGCCCCGATTCTCGGGGTGACAACTCAATAGGGGCCGGGCTTTTACTGAAGGCTTAGGCCGTTGTCCGCAAGTCGTACATCGTACATCGTAAGTCGTCAGTCGTACATCGCAAGTCGTCAGTCGTCAAATTCGTTTATACACCTCTTCAAACGGAACCCTGATCCTTTCGCCCCAAACGCCCCGTTCGTCACGGATGCCGCAGGAGATGATCATGTTGATCTCTGCGCCAAAAGGCAGATTCAGGATGCGGCGGGCTTTTCGGCCGTCAAAACCTTCCATGGGGCAGGTATCGTAGCCCTCATTGGTCATAGCCAGCATAAAGGTTTGGGCCGCCAGGGCGCAGGTTTTGTGCACCACCACCCGCATGTCGTTTTCAGATACCTGGTAAACGATGGGCCGGAAGAGTCCCAGGACATTGGCCACCATCAACCTGAACCATCCCAGCAGTCCGAAAAAGCGGGCGTACAGGAAGGGCATGAGGAATCCGTAATAGCGTTTTCGGTTTCTGAGTCTGGAGGCTACCCGTTCTTCCGGACTGTATTGCAGGGTGCTCTGGATAGACAACTCCAGCATGTCGCCGGCCCGTTTGCGATAAAGATCCTGCCGGGTGACAAACACCACTAACTGTTGGGCGGTTTTGGCGGCGCCTTGATTCAGGCAGGCCACCGCGAGTTTCCGAATGATTTCGGGGTCGGTGATGTGATAAAACTCCCACAACTGCATATTGGAGCTATTGGGCGCCAGGGTGGCCAGCTCCAGGCAGTGTTTTACTTTTTCCGGATCAATGGGGAGGGCTTTATAATGCCGAATGGAACGGCGGTAGTGTACGATTTCTTCGAAAGTCATGATGAGGGTGGGAGGGTAGCTGTCTGCACAAAAGTATCCCGAACCGCGAAAATTTTTCCTTTAGGCTGCGATTGTTCCTTATTTTTCAGCCGAAAGACTTCTCCTGTTCACACACCTAAAACAACTTAACTATGCAACCAATCATCAGAAACATTCTGGCTGTTGTAGCCGGAATCATCTTGGGCAGCATCGTGAATATGGGGCTGATCATGATCAGCGGCTCCATTATTCCGCCGCCTGAAGGGGCCGATGTGACCACGGAAGAGGGCCTGAAAGCTTCCATGCATTTGTTTCAGCCCAGGCATTTTATTTTCCCCTTCCTGGCGCATGCGCTGGGCACTTTGGCCGGCGCTTTTCTGGCAGCAAAGCTTGCGGCCAACCACAAAATGAGATTTGCCCTCAGTATCGGGGTGTTTTTTCTGTTGGGCGGCATTGCCAGTGTGTTCATGCTTCCCTCGCCCATGTGGTTCACCCTGCTCGACCTGTTTGGGGCGTATATTCCGATGGCCTATTTGGCGGGGAGGAAGGCGTTTAATGAATGATTATCTTCCTAACGGCTACCCGATCGTTTAAATTAACCCGTAGCAAGAATTGGCCCGCCGGAACACCGTAAAGGGAAAGTTGATCCTTTCCGGTGGATATTCCTGTCCAAACTACGCGCCCCAGCATGTCCAGCACGGCCAGCCTGGATTCGGCTGGCGATTCCACCCAAAAGAATCCGTTGGTGGGGTTGGGATATAGGGACAATGGAAGCCCGTCTTCAGCTGGGTCGTCTGTTCCCGTTGTCGGATAGGAAAAATACAAGCGATAGTGCTGGCCTAAGTTCAACCAGTCGTCGTCACAAGTAAGCGGGCAAGTTCCACCCAGAGCGTAGTGAAAGGTCCATTTGGTATTTACGGTTCCGCCACCTTCAGGTAAGTTAATGACTTCATCAACCCGGTTCATGAATCCCAGGTTAATGGTTTTTTCGTGATCCGGCTGCCAGGCATTGTTATTCCAGTGATATTGAATCTGCTTGGACGTAGAATCTATATCATTATAGAAATACGCATATTTATCTGCGAGGGTATTGGTGGCAGCATTTGTTGAAATAATGGTGTTGATCCGGTTGTTCGCATCGTAAGTTATATCCCATTTGCGCAACAAAGATTCAGAAGGCAATGAAGTATAAACCTCTATACGCGTCAGTACTCCGGAGGCATTATAGACGCGGGCTTCAAAACCGGATTTTATCCATGGAACGTTGGATTGGGTACGGTAATAATGCTCTGTTG
>JADZFI010000028.1 GCA_020850025.1 Saprospiraceae bacterium | reverse complement strand
GTAGGTCGTAGATCGTAAGTCGTCCTCCGTAAGGATGAACTGTCAAAAAACATGGATGAACTGTTATTCCCGTCTACTTTGCGCAGGCTGGTTCTCGAAGTCAAGCGATAGTTTTGCAGGATGATTCGCTATTGGGCCATGTTGTTTTTCTGGTGCCTGGTTGGGGGGCCAGAACTGGTTGGACAAACCAACCGCCAGTTTGTATTTACCCATTATGGTACCACCAATGGGTTGCCTACCAACTGTATCAACGATATGGAGCAGGATACCCAGGGCTTTTACTGGCTGGCTACGCTGGAAGGACTGGTGCGTTTCGATGGCATTCGTTCCAAGGTATTCAAACGCCGGAAGAGCGATCCCCGCTCGGTGCCGTTTTCCAATGTATCGGAGTTGCGCATGGACCGTCGGAACCGACTCTGGCTGCGGCACTCCAACCACCAGGTGGGCTACTTCAACCCGGATACCTGGCAGTTCACGCCCGTGCCCATACGCCCGCAACGGCCTGCTGATATTGAAGGCATCAAACACTTCGTTAGCGAGCAAAGCGAGGCCATATTCCTGTCTGTACACCAGGAAATATTGGTTTATGAGGAACAACAAGGCGCCTTTGTACCTGCCACCAACTACATCCCCCACCAACCGGAACGCAAACTCCATGGTTTTTGGGAACACCCGGCCGGCCATCAATACGGCCTGGTTGCCGATAAAGCAGCGGAACTTTACGACCCCGCCACAGGCACATTGTTGTCATCAGGCGCCCTGCCTCCCGGACAGGCGCCCTGGCTGGATGAACTGGCCAAAACCGACAACCTCTTTTTCTATTACCCGGATTCCAAACAACGCATGTGGATCATGCGCCGCAGCGCCGGCGGGTTCACGTTCGATTGCTACGACCTCGCCTCCTCTAAACGTTCGCTGAAACAGGTGTTTTTTCAAATGCCCGGCAACCTCAGCAACAACTGGTGCCAAATGCAGGAACTGTCCGGAATGATCTGGGTCTACGGAGAAAATATGCTGGCCTGGTTTAATGAAACCACGCAGCAGTTTGTACCCATTCCTTCCGCTAATCCGTCACACAAAAACCTGGAATACACCGGCATTACCAACCTTTTTGAAGACCACGAACACAACATCTGGATATGCACGGATAAAAACGGTTTGTACCGGTTCAACCCCTCCCGCATTTGGTTCAACCACCTCCTTTTTCCCAAAAAAAATGGCCTTGGACTGTCTGAAGGCTCACCTTTGTCCGTGTTGCCCGAAACCGATGGCGGTATGCTGGTAAATCTGTGGGGAGAAGGTTTTTACAGGCTGGATCAAAACGGGCAGCAGATAGCGGTGGATATTCCGGACTTGCCCGATAACGGCGCCATCAGCATGTGGGATGTATGCCTGGACCGCGATAACATACACGCCTGGTTTGTGGGCCAGCCCGGCATTTTTCACTATAACCGGTACAGTCGGCGCGGTGTTTACCACAATCCCGCCATTTTTGAAGGGCGCACCCTCCGGGATGTAGAGCAGGATCATCAGGGGAATTTGTGGTTCGGCACACAGGGATTGGGGGTGTTCAAATGGGACCGCCAGCGTGGTCAGGCCGATTTTGAAAAAGGACTGTATAAAATTCCTGGCCTGCCCATTGATAAACCGGTGAATCAACTCGCCATTGATGCCAGGGGTTGGGTTTGGGTGGCCACCGGATTGTTCGGACTCTATGTGATAGACAGCCAGACAGATCAGGTATTGTTTCATTTTTCAGATAATGTAGAAGATGCCCGTTTCAAAATCCCCGAAAGGGGTATCGCACAGGTGCTGGAGTACTCCGACAGCGTGATGATCTTCGCTACTTCCTACGAAGTATTCGCTTTCAATGTGCCGGAGCGTCAACTCCGCGTTATCCGCAACGACGAGGAAATAAACAGCCTTATTGCCGATATGCGCTGCGACCGGTACGGCAACATCTGGCTGGGCACCGTGGGCAACCTGTACCGGTTTAACCCCTACAAACCAACCATGCTGACCCTGAGCCGTGAAGATGGACTACTGGACGACGTATTTTCCCTAAACAGCAACCACGAATTGCCCGATGGTCGCCTGGCCTTTGGCGCCGATCATAGTCTGCTGGTGTTCGATCCGGCTCAGTTCAAGCCCGCTTCCAACAACCTGAAAGTGCGGATAACAGAGGTCAGTATTGGCAACAAACCACAATCGGTGGATAGTTTGCTGCGCAAAACAGTGATAGAACTGGGGCCGAACAACAACACCATTTCTATTGATTTTGCCACCATGAGCTTTAACGACTGGCATCATATTCAATATAAAATGGAGGGCATGGATGAAGACTGGGTGCTGGCCGACAAGGACTTCAGGGCAACTTACAATTACCTGCCGCCGGGCTCCTACCGTTTCCTGCTCAGAACCATCAACGCTGATCAGGAAACCTCCCCGGAGCAACACCCGTTTACCATAAAAGTCTATCCGCCCTTTTACCAGTCCTGGTGGTTTTTCGGCGTGCTGTTATTGCTGGCCATGGCCCTGCTGTATTGGTACGATCAGGAGCGATTGAAACGTCGCGCCGCAGTAGACAGCGTGCGCAACAACATAGCCGAAGATCTGCACAATGAGGTGAATACCGCCCTGCAAAACATCAACATTCTCAGTGAAATGGCCAACATAAAGGCCGATAACGACCCGCAAAAGACAAAAGAATACATACACCAAATTCACGTCAAGAGCAACGACGTAATTGATGCCATGGACGATATGCTGTGGGGCATTTCTCCGGAGCATGATAATATGCAAAGCACGGTGCGCCGCATAGAAGAATGGGTGGCCATACTCAACCGCCGCCACGATACCGTTATTGATTTACTGATAGATCCTGCGGTGGCCTCGCTGCAGGTAGACATGCAGCTGCGTTACGGCGCTTTTCTATTGTTCAAAGAGGTCATCAAAGGTTTGGTAACGGTGTGCCCGCAAGGATATCGGCTGCACGTGGGCATCAACAAAAAGCAATGGCAGCTTCTGGCCGAGTATGGCCACGACGATTTTACTACCGTGGCCCTGAACAACCTGTTTTACCGTCCGGATCTGAGTCAGCGCCTGGAAAATCTGGAGGCCAGCTGGCAACTCGAAGAGCGCTCCAAAGGCTTTGCCGTGCTCATTTCCATCCCTATTTCCCCATCCAACGCTTAAATTCGGATACTTTTTCGCGACTCACCAGGGCCTCTTTGTCGTTCTGCGGTTTGAGGTTCAATATCAGTCGGTTGCCGAAATAGTCGTCAATGCGATCCACACAAGGAATGGAAATGTAAAACGCGCGGTTGATGCGGAAAAACAGCGCCGGATCAAGCATATCCTCCAGTTCATCGAGGGTATAATCAATGAGTATGCGCCGGTTGTCGTTGGTTTTGAAAAAATTGACGCGCCCGTCACTGTAGAAATAGGCAATATCGCCCACCTCTATGCTGAGCATTTTATTGGCATGTTTTACCAAAAAGCGCTGCCTGTAGGTTTTCGGTTGCAGTTTTTGGTGCAAGGCCTCTATCAGTTGGTCCATATTGACAGCGGCCTGCGCAGGAGCCTGTCCTTGCAGTTTCACAAACTTGTCGAGCGCAGTGGCCAGTTCATCCGGCTGTATGGGTTTAAGCAGATAATCAATGCTGTTCACTTTGAAAGCTTTGAGCGCATATTCGTCGTAGGAGGTGGTGAATATGACGGCGCTCTTAACTTCCACCTGATTAAATATTTCAAAACTCTGCCCGTCGGCCAGTTCAATATCCATCAGAATGAGGTCGGGCGCGGCATGGGTGCGCAGCCACTGCACGGTGTCGGCAATGCTGTCGGTGGCGCCCACGATGTCTATTTCGTGTTTTTGATCCTTGAGGATCTTGGTCAGTTTTTTGACGGCGAGTTCTTCGTCTTCAACAATCAAGATGTTCATTTTTCAGGCGTTAGTTTTGTTGCCAAATTAAAGGCAATACAACGGTATAGTTTTTTTCGTCTTCCAGTATGTGGAATCCCTTCTGCTGGAGCAGTTCGTATTTGTGGCGGATATTGTTAAGGCCCACCCTGTTGCTCAGGGCTTTCACCACCCGGCGCTGCAGGTTGTTGTTTACCACCAGTTTACTGCCTGCGGTAGTGAATATATCAATCACCAAAGGTTTGGATTTGGAGACCATGTTGTGTTTTACGGCATTTTCCACCAGCAATTGCAGCGATAGAGACGGCAGCAGGTAGTTTTCGTATTCCTTGTGCACTTTGATATGGAAACGCACCGCATCGCCGTGGCGGGTATGCAGTAGTTTGAAATAGGATTCGATGAATTGCAGTTCACTTTTCAGGGTGCTGACTCCTTCCGCATTATTGCGCAACAGGTAGCGGTATACCTTGCTTAGTTCGGTCAAAAAAAGGTTAGCGCGCACTTTATCCACAGTGATCAGCGACGAAAGCGTGTTAAAACAATTGAACAGGAAATGCGGGTTGATCTGATTTTTCAGGGTATCCAGCTCCTGGGCAACGGAATGTTGCGCCACCACCTGCCGCTCCAGTTTGGAGTCGCGGTATTTATTCAGGATATAATCAATTTCAAATAAGGTAATGAACACCAGATTGACCGAAAGTCCGACCGTAAGCGCCTCAATCGTGTGGTGATTTTTCCAGTAAAAACCCAGTATATGAAAATGATCGTACGTCCAGAGAATGGCCAGAATGGAAGCCGGCATAACAGTAAACACCGGCAATATTTTATAGTAAATTCTCTTGCGGGTCTCGTTCAGTGCCGGATAGCGGATTTCAGCTCTGCGATCGTGCAGCATGTGCTGATACCAGGAGAGGGTACAAAACAGGCACATCAGCGGCATAGAGTAGAGCCATATTTCCCATTCCCGCCAATAGCGCGCCCCATACAAGATCAGGTGCATCGACACCAGGATGGGCGCCAATGAGTACAGGAAGGATATAAACTTCCAGCGGGGTGGTATGTAGAGCGATGGCGTCAATTTACACTAATGGAAAATGAATGGTTCGCATGGCAGTATCATCCGTTATTTGAATGGGTTGTTGCAGCAATTTATAAGTGGCCACCAAATGATCCAGTCCGGTATCGGCCTCCTGCCAGTCGGTGGTGCTGTTTTTGTATTGCAGATTGTGTTGGATGTCCAGCCCCTGTTTGGTGGTAGCAATCTCTATCCGCAGGGGTTGACTTTTCTGTACGATATTGTAGGTAAAGGCATTTTCAATCACTGCCTGAAGGGTTAATGGCGCAATGCCATGATTCAGATAGATGGGGTCAATGCGCTGGGTGATTTGCAAGCCTTCCCCGAAACGAACGGCCAGGATGTGTTGGTAAGATTCCAGGAAAGTCAGCTCCGAACGCAGGGGCACCCGTTGTTCGCCTTCCCTCAGCATATAGCGGTAAACCTTGCTCAATTCGTTGAGAAACTGCTCGGCTTTTTGTTCATTTTCTTCAATGAGAGAGGACAGCGAGTTGAGGCTGTTGAACAGAAAATGGGGATTTACCTGACTTTTCAATCCGTCCAGTTGACTCTTTTTCAGGGCTTGTTGCAGATTTTCGGTGGCTTTCTGACTTTCCTGCCATTCCTTAAACTGGTCGATGGCCTCCATGAGCAGCACCGTAAAAACATTAAGAATGCTGGCCGAATAATAGATCCAGGCAAAATCGCGGTCGTTGAACTGGTATTGAAAAAACGGTACCGCAGCATAGGTTTGTAACAGTCCGTACATCACCACGCCACCCAGCATCAGGAAAATGCCGCAAAGAATGGCTATGCGCCGGCGCATGTTTTCCAGGCCGGGAAAGCGTTTTTTTACCCTAATGGCAATTATTCCACACAGGATAAAAAAAGCAGCCACCACTATGATTGCCAGCGCGGTAGCTGCTCCGAAAAACGCCCCGTCAGCAACATACTTCCGGCCGAAAATAATGATGTTGAGCACCATAGCCCCGATGGGGACTATGATCAACATCACCGTATTGTCTTTGCCGTTGTATTGCGGGAGTTTCATCTATGCGAAGATACTGTTTTTGAGGCGCCACATATCCCACCGCAGGATGAATTGAGGATTTTAGCGATGAACTGTGGAAAAAATGTCCAATGTCCAATGTCCAAGTGATGCGGGTGTCTGGCATTATATCATAGGCTGGGCAATTCACGGGTGCCTGATAAAGCACCCGTGAGATGCCCGGCATTTCAACCAACGCCAAGCGCCATCCTTCCTTGGACATTGGATATTGGATATTGGACATTGGACATTTTTTTCCACAGCTCATCCGCACATTTCCCCAACCCATCCGCTGCGCCATTGGCACTAAACAGGGTATCCGGAGACTTTTGCAGCATCGTTTTTAAACAAATTAAGCTATGAAACAATTTTCAATGTCCCGAAAAGGGCTTTTCAGCTGCGTCCTGCTGATCGCAGCAGCCCTGTGGTGTGCATCTTGCGAAAAGGATGAAGACACCAAGCCAACACCAACCAAATGGCCTCTCAAACTGGAGTACATGGAAGTAGTGGAGATTCCATTGGCCGGTGAGCTGCACCTGTATGGTTATTTTGGCGACAGCAGCGCCACCTCACGTGTGGTGATCGACGGCAGTCCGTTGCCAGAAGCTACACCCGGTAATTTGGGAAGCCGCATCCTTTCCTGGAAACCCTGGCATGTGGTGTGCCAGATTCCTGCAGTAACCGACCCCATGGGTAAAGGCACCGTGCAGGTACAAAACAAAGGCCTCGCTTCCAACACCCGAAAACTGACGGCCTGGCAAGGCGAAATTCGGTTTCGCCGACCTGATGAAGGCACCCTGGAAAGAGAAGTCCTGTTCGAGGTGCTTCTCCGCGCCGACGCTGATCCGCACCAGTACGCAACGCCCCGTCAACCCGCCAGCCATTTTGCATCGGGTTCGAAAGCGCATTACTCACTGGGAGGACAAGGCACCTCTACCTACGGAAGCGATTGCCAGGTGACCCTCATTGCCAGGCTGGACCCGGCTTCCGGCACCATCTACCCCCGTTTTCCGCTCACCGACGGGCCAGGGCTAAGCAACTATTTCCGTTCGTTGATACGCTTCCGAAACCAGCGTTTCGAAGTGGAAGTAATTGATGTGTTCAAGGAGAAGGTCAGCACGCTTACCATGACATCCATCTATTGCCCGGCAACCAGTGTTGCCACCTCCGAGCACAACCTCTACGGACCTCCTTACGAGCTGCAGACCTTCCAACTGGAACTGGATCCGGCCACCAAAAAGATCAAACCCGGCAAACTCACCCACACAGGCAGCACAGAAGTGGGGCTCATCTGGGATGAATGGGGAGTGCCCCAGTACGAATGCACCATGGAATGGGAGGTCATGCAGGTGTTGTGACGGTGGACGGTAGACGGTGGACGGTGGACGGTGGACGGTGGGATGTCGTTCTGACGGGGTCTGTCTACCCTTGGTGCGTTTTCTGCCGCGCTTGAACCTTTTTCTACGGTATGCACGATAAAATGATTGGTTATCAGAGAATTCCCTTGCACAACAAGAAATGCTGAAGCAATGTGAGTTGTCTTCCTGACGGGATGACAACTCACGTCGCTTAATTGGACCGTTGATGTGGCAACAAAGTATTGATTATCAATTATTTTAATGTGCATACCGCAGGTCAAGACCTGTCCCGATGAAGTCGGGAAGACCTAAGCAGCATGTGATATAGTCAACTTAGAGTGATTATCAACGAGGACGATTTTCAATGATCTTGAAATCAAATGCTTGAATCACTCCAATCATCAATATCACTCTAATCACAGTATAACAGCCCCCTCATTTCTTCAGCAACCTATACCTCAAATGGGTAGTCAGCGCTGATGGAATTACCTCCATGATTTCAATGTGGTACTTGTCTTTGTCAATGCCCTCAAACAACCGGATACCGCTGCCTAAAAAAACAGGCGCAAGGTGTATAAGAAACTCATCCACAAGGCCGGCATTCAGAAACTGCTGAATGGTGTTGGCGCCACCCTGAATTCGGATGTCCTTGCCATTGGCTGATTTTTTCGCTTTTTCCAGCGCGCTTTCAATGCCGTCGTTGATAAAATAAAACGTGGTAGATCCTTTTTGCACCCAGGGCTCCCTTTTTTCATGCGTGAGCACATACACATCTGTCTCGTACAGGTCCTCTGCCCAAACCACCTCGCCTTCATCAAACATTCGTTTGCCCATGATGTAGGATCCCGTTCTGGCAAACACCTCATCAATGATGGCGCTGTCCGGGCCATATTCCTGGCCGCCCTCCATTTTGATGTGCTTCCAAAAAGCCTTTTGTTTGAACATCCATTGATGAAGTTGCCCGGAAACGCCGCCCATGGGGTTTTGCGGACTTCTGTTGTTGCCGGCAAAGAATCCGTCCAGGGAAATGCCGCTGTCAAAAATGATTTTGCTCATGAATAGAGAGAATTACCTGTCAACAAAAGTGTAAAATATCCACCACGCCTGAGTCATCGGCTGGCGTTGCGGTGTTACACCAAAGGTAACGTAAATCCACTGATTTTCCGCTGAGCCTGGGTTGTCCCGATGCCGCATCGCGGCATCCCCCGCACCTCAGTCTGGTTTAACCTCATACATCTTCCCCGCCGCATCTATCAGGATGACCGTCTTATCCGGTCCCCTTCGCATGTACCCTACCCAGGGACCATACCCGGCAGGAGGTTTGCTGTTCAGCAGTTGGGTAATTGATCTCGCAGAAGCCTGAAACCGCGAATTGATCTTGGCATCAAAAATAAAATCGGTGACCGGCTTCAAATAATCATCGAAGAGCGCATAGTGCTGCTCGTATTGCCTGGTTATGGTATTCCTCCTTGTGCGGCGCATGACATACCGGTCTGCCGTCAATTGCCGGATGTCGTCATGCAGATCCTGAATAAAGCGTCCTTCCAAATCCAGTTGCACCAAATGCGTTCCCTTGCTGTTTGGGCTGCCATAAATGCGGGCAATCAAAAACCTGGGCGGATTGCCAAACACCTCCATTATAAAATAAGGCCCGGCTAAAACCCGACCATCCACGTGGTACAAATAACTCCTGTCGTTCTTAAAAGCCGTGTAGGTGCTGTCCGAAACCACGCGAATGAGGGAATATTCCGACTTCAGCAGCTGGCCCAATTGCCTGTGCCATAATCCCGCCCTATGGTTGTTTATCGTCCAGTAAATCAAAAAAGGCAGGGTTTCAAACCGATGGGGCTTCACCACGATATGCTCACATCCCAAAGCATCGGTGGTTCTACCCCGCAACACCTGGTTGTAATCGGCATACGGCAGTCCTTTTAATGGATCTTCTTTAGCAAACAAAACAGGTTCAAAAAAGGTAACATTCCCCAGGGGATCCGGCGGATCAAGGGTTTGGCCGGAGAGCGGCAGTGCGCACAGCAGAAGGAGTAGGGGGAGGAAACCTTGCATTATTGTGCCAAACTAACTACAAATCTTACAAATCCGACATGAAATTCCGAATTTGTAAAAATTTTTCTCCGGATTGCCTGGACGGTGGGTACCACGGGGAGCCTGGCACTTCACGCCTCTCCGGCCATGCACCATAGCTTATGCCCGGCCCAACCAACAATGCCAGACACGCGCATCACTTGGACATTGGATATTGGACATTGGATATTGGACATTGGATATTGGACATTGTCGTCAGACATTGAATATTGGACATTTACCCCCCTCCCACCATTTCCAACATCAGCTTCTCCAGTGTGGCTTCCGGATCTTTGCACAATCCCGGGTGCACTTTGGAGGTTTG
>JADZFI010000027.1 GCA_020850025.1 Saprospiraceae bacterium | reverse complement strand
GATCAGCCGGCCGGTGGACTCCAGGGTACGTACATCCACATGGACGAAATTTCCGTAACCGGAACGGCCAATGTGATCATGGCCGCCGTGCTGTCGAAAGGCAAAACCACCATTTATAATGCTGCCTGCGAACCCTATGTGCAGCAACTTTGCCGCATGCTGCAACGCATGGGCGCCAATATCACCGGCATCGGCTCCAATTTGTTGGTCATTGAAGGGGTGCAACACCTCGGCGGTACCGAGCACCGCTGTCTGCCCGACATGATTGAAATCGGGTCGTTCGTCGGGTTGGCAGCCATGACCCAGAGTGAGATCACCATCAAGAATGCCGGGGTAGAGCACCTGGGCATCATTCCGTACACTTTTGAGCGCCTGGGCATACAGATCGAGCGTCGGGGCGACGATCTTTATATTCCGGCACAGGAGCATTACGAGATACAAACGTTCATTGATGGCTCCATTATGACCATCTACGACGCTCCCTGGCCGGGCTTTACCCCCGATCTGATGTCGATCATTCTTGTGACGGCCACTCAGGCGCGCGGGAGTGTGCTGGTGCACCAGAAAATGTTTGAAAGCAGGCTGTTTTTCACCGATAAGCTCATCGACATGGGCGCTCAGATCATCCTGTGCGATCCGCACCGGGCTACGGTGATCGGTCTGGACCGTAAGTACCCCCTGCGTGGCATTGAAATGACCTCGCCGGATATTCGTGCCGGGCAGGCCCTGCTCATTGCAGCTTTATCCGCCAAAGGCAAGAGCATCATCCACAATGTGCACCAGATTGACCGTGGCTATCAGCACATCGATGCCCGCTTGAATGCCATTGGGGCGAAGATTACCAGGGTGTAGCGGTTACGTTTTGTAGCATTCGGAGGTTGGAAATCGATCTTCCTGGTAGTTCAAATCGCAATAAGTCTATTTTTTGCCACTGAGGCGCAGAGCAATCATGCCCTGCGCCTCAGTGGTAAAAAAGAAGTTACCTCCCCCCCTCAGCCACTATCCTGCCGCTGGCCAATGTCTTTCCGTTTTCGGAAATATGCCAGAAATACAGTCCGCTGCTCAGTTGCTCGCGGTAAATAGTGCAGTGGTTTTGCCGGAAATGCAACCGCTGAACCAGTTTGCCGGAGGCATCAAAGACTTCCAGACTGCGGGCTGCCTCGGGCAAATCTGAGGGCAACACAAATTGCGCCTGGCTCATGAACGGATTGGGCATTACTTCCACCTTAACCCGCGCCGGATCAGTCACCTCATCGGTAGATACCAGCAGGTATTCGCCATATACTCGGGTTACGGTATTGGTGATGATCGGCGGATTCTGATCGAAGTAGATGGCGGCGCGGTTGTGTACCACTGTGCCGTTGGGCAACTCAGGCTTCGGATAGATGCGGAAGGAGAAATAGCCCTGCGAAGCTTCCGGGTTGGTACTGCTGTCGGGCAACAGGATGTTGTCGAAACGCACATGCAAAATGCTGTCGTTGAGCTGGGCAAAGGTGTAGGCATGGCTCGAACCCAATAACTCAATCCTTGACCGGTCCAGCAATTCCGACAAGGTGTCGCGCAATATCACCGTGAATGCCGTGTCGTTTCCGGTATTCTGAAAACGGATGGTGTACTCCAGCGGCGTACCCGGGTGCACCAGATGTTGTGGTCCAAATCCAAGTGGTAACGCCGTTTTGTCGTTAGGATCATAGGAGTTCACCACAGGCAGGCATCGACTCGTGGCGGCCGGACCAGCGCTGCCGCCCAGACCGCTCGGTGAGCCGCCACCCATGCCGAGGCAGTTGGTGAGCGAGTACGTTACGATGGTATCGCCCGGAGCGCCCGGCTCCTGCTCGGCTTCAATGCTCACCGTGGTGGAGTCAAACATCGGGAGCACGCCGTAGATATCCTCCGCACCGGCAACCAGTTGGAAGGTTCCCTGGAACAACACGATCTGATCTTCTGCAATCACAAACTCCAGCGGACCCGCATTGGGGCCGTTGCCCACGTTTTTGATCTTGAAATAAATCGAATCGGAATCGGTATCACATTCGCCTTCCACCTTCACGATGGCGCCTTGCCAGGAGGCCGGGTGCATGCAAGGGGAGTAGTCAAGCAATTCAGCCGAAATACATACCTGCTGCCCTATCTGGAGGTCGCAATCCGCAAGCGTGTAAATTTTGATGTTGCTCCAATCACTCGGCGAGCCAGGGGCTATGTCGCCCAGTTCGTAGGTCAGGGTATTGCCGTCTATGACATCCGGAACGGGCTCGCCGCCCTCGTAGGTCAGCATGGGGTCCAGGGTAACCTCCAGGGTTTGATCGTCGGCATCTGCTGCGCCCAGGTTTTGATAGCCCACAACAATGGTGCGGGTGCTGCACGGACGAACTGTATTATTGCCGATGTCCAGTCGCATTTCCGGACAATTCAGGGCGGCATAGGCCAAATAATCTTCGGTTTGCACCAGCGGATCTGCGCCGGCCAGGCTGATGTTTCTCACCGCGGCGCCGCAAATGGCGAAGTTCTGGTTCAGCGGGCTAAGTTCCAGGGTATAATCGCCGGAGGGTAAGAAGAGCGAATACTCCCCGTTGGCATCGGTCTTCCAGTGGATGTAGCCGCCGTTGTAGTCCAGTTGCATGTCCCATTCCGAAAGGGATGGTTCTGTTGGGTCGGCCAGGCAATCATTGTTCTGATCCAGTGTTACCCTACCCTTCAGTTGGTGAATCAGCTCGAGACTCTGGATGGGCAGATCCACTACCGCATCGCCATTGGCGTTGGCTGGGAACGAGACAGTGTTGGCTGCCGTCGGACACAAAAAGAAGAAGTGCTCATTCGGTTCGGCGGTAATGGTGAAATCGCCGGCCGGTAGTATCAGGGTGTAGTTGCCTTCCCCATCGGAGAAGGTGCTGAATGTTTCCAGTCCGTTGGTAGCCTGTACCCTGGTATGGTATAGCCCCGGTTCTCCCGCCTCTGCGGTGCAACTTTCGTCGGTATCATGGCGGACAGCGCCTGAAACGGTGTTTTGAAACAGCCCGGTATTGGCGCTTACTTTCATGAATCCCATTTCAGTGCCGGAGGTAGTGCCCACGCCTGCCGCCCAGCCGTCGGGTTCCGGTATGCCGTTCATATTGATCAATGGCAACTGCGCATCTACGGGCGATTCGGCGCTCCAGATCAGGTTGCCGTCTGTGTCGAAACGCATGAGGTAGCCGCGGTTGGTGGCCGTACTGCCGTAGGCCAGCAAGGTGCCGTCGGCAAAAGGGCGCACGCCGGTCAGGTTGGTCGGAATGGGCAAATCCGGCGTAACGCTCGTTTCCACCCCGTTATCGTCGTAGAAACGAATATGCCATTTGTTGCTGGCCTGTATATAGGCACAAGTGCCGAAACCGCCGTTCGGGAGGGCAAAGAACTGGCCGAAACCAGATGCCGGCTGAATTTGCCATACCTGCGTGCCGGTGTTGGTGAGCCTTGTCAGCTGGGTGGAATTGAATTTCCGGAACAACAAATCGCCATTGGCCAGCAAAACAGGCGGATCCTGGATGCCCTGGAGGCTGATGTTTACACTGAACACTTCGTTGCCGGCCGGATCCAGGTGCTTGATAGCATCGTTGTTTCCATCTGAATACACCAGGAAATTGCCGTTGCTCAGGATGTCCAAAACCCTGGCAGAGCGTTGAAAGCCGGGCACCGGTTTCTGGTAATCCAAACTGCCATCAGCATTCAACCGCAGCAGGTGGATGTCGGTGGAGTCGTTGTGCAGCCCCATGATCCAGTCGCCATCCGGAAGTTCCAAGGCGCTGCCTTCCGGGAAGCAGAGCCCCCCCGAGCCCTGGGGCGGCGGCACATAAAGGTTGTCCCACGCTACATTCAATCCGGCATCCAGCTTGATCACCCTCGGGCGCATGTCGATACCGACGGTGTTCCAGTCGGTAAACTCTGATTGCCCTGTGAGCAGGTAGCCGCCATCGGCTGCCAGGCTTATGCTCAGACCCGTGGAAGTTTGAAATCCGGCAGGCGTTGGGAAAACGATTTTCTGGTTTTGTTGGGCAAGTGCCTGATTGGCTACAAAGCAGATCAACAGGCAAAGCATGTAAATGGGAGAAAGCAAATTCTTTTTCATTGTCGTATATTGTTTGGTACGATGCAAAAGTGTCGGCACAACCACCCTGGAAACAAAATCATTTTTTTAAATTTGCCGATTAGGTTTTATCTAAATATTGTCGTTTTTAATTGATTATCAATAGTAAAATTATGAATGATTCAGCACTTTCAGAGGCCATAGCTGCGTTTAGCGCCTGGGAAATTCGGGAATTTAGGCATTGGCTGGAATCTCCTGCCTTCCAAATCAGGTCGGAATACGCACCGCTGTTCGAATATCTGCTGAAATGTACGACCCAAAACCAGGCTCCGGACGCCCTGTACGCCACCCGGTTGTTGGGTGTTTCCGATTCCAAAAAACTGCGCTATCTGATGTCGGGCCTTCTGGATTTGATCCGGGAATATTTCATCCGCAAGGAAATGGAGTCCGACATTGGTCAACGCGAAATTTACCTCCTGCGCGCCACGCGCAAGCGCAACCTGGAAAAGAACTTTGCCCTGGCTGATCGCGAACTCGACAAGGCGCTCGACAAAACCGGACAGGCGCATCTGGGTCGCTTTTTGCTGGATTTCCAGCGCCGCCGCGAACGTTATGAATGGGGCCTGGCCCAAAACCGGGGGCAGATATTTCCCTTCGACCTGCTCAGCGCACAACTCAATACCTGGTATGCCGGGCAGCTCATGCAATTGGCTTGTATGGAGAAGTCGCAGCAATCCGTGAGGCGGCAGGAAAACGCCGTTCCACCCGACTGGACCCTCGCGTTGCTGGAGCACTTGCCCGGGTTACCGCATCGGGGACAGCCGGCCGTTGCGCTGTATGCCCTGGGTTATCAAATGCTGACCCACCCCGAAGAGCCCTCGCTTTGGACCCGTTTCAGAGCCCTGCTGGAGGAAAATACCGGAAATCTGCCCTTGCAGGAAGCCAAAGGGCTACTTATGCTGGCCATTAATCACGGCATCAGAAGGATCAATGCGGGCCACCGGGATGCCATCCAAACCACATTGGATTTTTACCTGTTGGGCCTGGAATCCAGGTTGTTGCACGACGAGCGGGGGGTATTGTCCAAATACACCTACAACAATGTTCTAATGACTTTTTTGGCCCTGCAACGCTGGGCGGAAGCGCTGGCTTTTCTGGAAAAATTTGCCCGCGATCTTGCGCCGG
>JADZFI010000026.1 GCA_020850025.1 Saprospiraceae bacterium | reverse complement strand
TGTTCCTAAACCACTGGAACCTGCTTTTTATTGTTGGGAAACGGTATTCGAACCGGATACGGCAGCATTAGCCTTGCTGGATTCTTTTTCCTGTAAAACACTGTATGTCAAAATATTAGACATTGGAAAAAATGCTTCCAGCGGCAATATTGAGCCTTATGCACGGTTGGAGCTAAGGGATACAGCTGCCTGGCGTAGCCATCAAATGATCCCCTGTATTTTCATTACCAACGAGGTGTTTACAGGCATCAGCCGGGAAAAAATGCAATGGTTAGCGGGTAAAATTTCTACTGCAGCGCGGGACTTTGCTCCGTTTAAAGAATTTCAGGTGGATTGCGATTGGACCGGCTCTACCCGGGAGGCGTATTTTTATTTTTTAACGCTGTTGCGGAAACAATTGCCGGAGGGTACTGCTTTGAGCGCCACCATTCGTTTGCACCAGTATAAATTCCCCAAAAAAACCGGTGTGCCCCCGGTTGATCGCGGCATGCTGATGTTCTACAATACCGGCGACGTGGATGAAGATTCCGACCGAAACAGCATTTTCCATCCGGAAGATGCCCGAAAATATCTGGATGGGGCGCCATCAAATTATCCTTTGCCTCTGGATCTTGCTTTGCCGCTTTTTTCCTGGGCTCAGGTATTCCGGGAGGGAGAACTCTGGAAAATTATCCCCGGTCCCCTACCCCTGGCTGAGATGCGCACTGCCGGGAAATACCGGAAACACGGCAGGCTGGAGCCATTCCCCTCGGTGCTTTGGGAAGTACAGGAAGGTACTTTCCTCGGAGGCCATTACCTTCGCCCCGGCGACCGGCTGCGGGTGTCGGAGATACCGCAGTCGCTTCTGATGGAATCCGCGCAACTCGCCCGCAGGCTGGATCTTGCCGATGATGCCCGCCTGGCCTTTTTTCACCTGGGAATTGCTCCGGAGGAACATTTTTCTGCACAACAGCTCGATTTGGTATGCAAAACCGTACGAAACTGAATGATTCCGTACCCTTTACGCTGAAAAAGCCCATGTCGGGACTTTCCAAAGTTACCTGGACCTTTCTGGCGGGCGCCTGGTTGCTGGAGTTGTTTGCGCCAACACCTCCACAGGTAACAGCTCCTTGTGTGCCTCATTCCCAGCCGTTTTACGGTTACACTTTTTTTGATGCGGATTTCGTGGATGCCAGTGCTGCCTATGCGCCTTTTTTTCTGCGCTTTGGCGATTACTACGAGCGCAATTACAACCCCGAATTGATCCAGCAAAAGGAAAACTGCGAGGAATGGAGCGAGCGTTTTTGCTCCAAAGCCCGCTGGGAAGAAGTAGCCGAAGTGATCTACGATTCCGACGCCTTTGATCTGGCACAACTGCACGAAGCAGCTTCTGATCCTACCCGGAAAACCCCGCTTCCTACGCGGCTGGAGAACAACGATTTTGCCTACGTGGTGGCCTACAACGGTTGCTCGGAAGTAACCCGATACCTCACCTATGCCAAGCGTTGCGAAGAACATGTGGTGGCCCGGGGGGATGGGTGGAGCCCCGCGCAGCGCCATGTGCCGGATATGCTGGAGCTGATCCGGGAGGGCAAGGAACGGTTTTACGATACGCAATCCGCCTTTGTCAGGCTGAGGTATTTGTTCCAAATCGTGCGACTCGCACATTATGCCGGCGAATATCAAATGACCGTTGATTTATACGACGAGCTCATGCCCAAGGTAGATCGCAAAAAGCGCAGTGAAATCTTCTACTGGGCGCTGGGTCACCTGGCGGGCGCCATGCAAAAACTGGGCAAATACCCGGAAGCTGCCTACCGGTATTCCATCATCTTCCGGCATTGCCCTTCCAAACGCACGCAGGCATTTCGGAGCTTTAAAATTCGGAACGACAAGGACTGGCAGGAAACACTTAAACTTTGCCACAGCAATGAGGAGCGGAGTACCTTGTACATCATGCGTGCCGGCGGTTCCCACACATGGGCAGCAGCAGATATGGAGGCCATCTATGAAATGGATCCCTCGAATCCGCAACTGGAACTGCTCCTGGTGAGCGATGTACAGGAACTGGAGAAGGTGCTGCTACGCACCAACGTCACTGACCATAAGAATGGCAGGGCGCTTGCCAAAATCAAACGGGAGGCCGTAACCAAACACCTGCTCGATTTGCAAAAGCTGGTGCGCAGGGTGATACGGGAGGCCAAAGTGGCTAACCCAAAAGTCTGGCGTGCGGTGGACGGGTATCTGGAATTGCTGGCCAACGACCGCTATGCCGCTGCCAAAACCTGGGACAGACAGGAAACGGAACTGGAAAACAATAAGCAGGACAACAACATCTTCCAGCAACTGGAAATCTGGCGCTGCCTGCTGTCCATCATGAACCTGGACACCACGGCTTCAGATACCGTAGACCGGCTGTCGTATAAAGTCAGAAGCCTGGATGCTTTTGACCAGAATCCCTATTTCGAGCCGTTTTTGCAGGAATGGTTGTCGGCCGGATATGCCCAGAACAACCACCCCGGCAAAGCCATGCTGGCCGCCTATCCGCCCCATACCATGCGCTTTAACCCGCGTCTGGATGTGCTGGAGGATTTGCTCCGGTCGGCCAACAGCTTCGACCCCATTTTGCTGGAGCGTACGATGATGATCGACACCAATCCGGAGCAGATCAAGGCGTACATCCTGGAAACCAAAGGTGTTTATTTTCTGAGCAGGGGAGAGCCGGAGGCGGCAGCGGCCATATTCCGGCAGATCAATCCGATTGAGCAGTCGCGCATGACCCAGTTTGTACCCTTTGCCAACCGTTTTGGCGAGAAGATCAATCGGGAACCGCCCCGGGAGACAGCGTTGAACCGACTGGAGATAACCGAGCAACTCATTGCATTTGAGCAGGAGGCCAAGGCGGCGCATGCGCTGCAGGACACCAATGAGGCCAAAATATGGCTGCGTTTGGGCGATTTTTGGTACAACACCTCCTTTTTCGGCTATGAATGGGAGGTGCGGGATTTTCACCGCGACGGCGCCAATCAGACCCGGTTATCGCAAGGCCCGGTGTTCCCCCTGGAAGGCGCCCCCGACGGCAACCGCGAAAACCTGGACCTTGATCTGGCCCTGGAGTATTATGAAAAGGCATACCTGGCTGCCCGAACCCAGGAAATGAAAGCAAGAGCGGCCTTTATGGCAGCAAGGGTTCGCCAAAAGCAGTGGTTTTGCCATCCGGATTGTACCTATCGGCCCGGAAATTCAAGTATTCCACTGTTGCCGCCGGAATATATGGCCTACTACAACCTGCTCATTACGCGCCATTCCAAGACCCGATATTTCGAAACAGTGGTAAAGGAATGCAAATGGCTGGCGGCGTATGCCCGATGACCCCTACTTTTGCGTGGGATGACGCGGATGGTTTGGAACACGGATGACACAGATGACGCGGATTTTGATATTGCCTTCGGCAATCATTTGATTTAGCAGTTCTAAAAAAACAAATGCCGAAGGCATTAAAATCCGTGTCCTCCGTGTCATCTGTGTTCCAAATAATCCGCGTCCTCCGCGTTCCACCCCATCCGCGGTATCCCAAATTAAAAAGATGTTACGATGAAATACACAGTAAAAATCTCTTTCGCTTTTGCATTTTCTTTGTGTGCCGCTGTGTTGTCGGCACAAGGCATTGAATTTTTTCACGGAACCTGGGCGGAAGCGCTGGAAAAAGCCAGGACTGAAGAGCGCCTCATATTTGTTGACGCTTATGCTTCCTGGTGTGGCCCTTGCAAGCGCATGGCTGCCCAGACCTTCCCTGACCCCAAGGCTGGAGAGTTTTTCAATGCCAATTTCGTGAACATGAAAATTGACATGGAAAAGCCGGAAAATGCTGAATTCGCCGGGAAATACCCTGTTGGCTCCTACCCTACCCTGATGTTTATTGATGCCACCGGCAAAATCGTACTCAAGGAAGTTGGCGCCAAAAATGTGGACCAGCTGATCGAAACCGGCAAAAAGGCGCTGGGTAAAAACGACAAGTCGGTAGACTATGAAAAGAAATACAATGAAGGTGACCGCGATCCAAAGTTGTTGTTCGACTATGTGCGTGCCCTGAATGCTTCCGGTAAGCCCTCTTTAAAAATTACCAACGAGTACCTCAACACCCAGCAGGATTTAACCTCGGAGTTCAACCTCCGTTTTATCCTGGAAGGCGCCACCGAGGCCGACAGCCGGGTGTTTGATTTGCTGGTGAAGTATCGCAAGGAAATCGTTGCCCTGGCCGGAGATGAAGCGGTGAATGCACGCATGGAAAAGGCCTGTCAACGCACCGTAGCCAAGGCCATTGAATTCAAGAACACAGCCTTGCTGGAAGAGGCCAAAAACAAAATGAAATCCGGCAACCCTGCCCGCTCCGAGGCTTTCGCTATTGAGGCCGATATGAACTATGCCAAGGCAGTGAAGGATAGCGATATGTTTCTGAAAGCAGCGCGCACCTACCAGAAAAATGAGGTAAAGAACAATGCGGCCAAACTGCATGAGCTGGCGGTTTCGTTGGTGCGGACCTTTCCGAACGATAAAAATGTGCTGAAGCAGGCGGAAAAATGGGCCAAAACAGCCGCCGAAAATGGCGGGTTGGCAGAGTACTGGATGACGCTCGCCGGAGTGTACAAGTTACAGGGCGATAAAGACCAGGCGCGCAAAACCGCCGAGTTTGCCAAAAAAGAACTCACGGAAAAGGATGCGATGCTACGGGAAAAAATTGACCATTTTATTGACACCCTTTAAACGGTCCACCTCGCAGTTTTGACCTATCTTTACGCTTCAGGAAAAACATACCAATGAGTCATTTCATCGTTTCCGCACGCAAATATCGCCCGCAACGTTTTCAGGACGTAGTGGGGCAGGCTCATGTTGCCGGAACGCTGAAAAATGCCCTGGCCAGCGGGCAGGTGGCGCACGCTTTCTTATTCACCGGTCCGCGCGGTGTGGGTAAAACCACCTGCGCCCGTATCCTGGCCAAAATTCTCAACTGCGAAAATCGCACGCCTGAATTTGAAGCCTGCAACGAGTGCTCCTCCTGCAAGTCGTTCAATGAAAACGCCTCCTTCAACATCATTGAACTCGATGCTGCTTCCAATAACTCGGTGGAGCACATTCGGGCGCTAACAGAGCAGGTACGCTTTCAACCGCAGCAGGGCAAATACAAGGTCTTCATCATTGACGAGGTGCACATGCTCTCCAATCAGGCTTTCAATGCCTTTTTGAAGACCCTGGAAGAGCCTCCGCCGTATGCGATCTTTATACTGGCTACCACGGAAAAGCATAAGATCATCCCCACGATCCTGTCCCGTTGCCAGATTTTTGATTTTCGCCGGATCACCGTGGCCGATACAGTGGCGCATCTCAAATCCATTTGCGCCCAGGAGCACATTGAGGCGGAAGAGGATGCCCTGCACATCATTGCCCAGAAAGCCGACGGCGCCCTGCGCGATGCCCTGTCTATTTTCGACCGGATCACCAGCGGGGCAGGGAAAAAGATCACCTACGATGCCGTGATCGAGAACCTGAATGTACTCGATTACGATTATTTTTTCCAGATCACCGATGCATTGTTGGCAGAAGATGCCTCCGCAGTGATGAACCATTTTGATGAAATTCTTCGAAAGGGTTTTGATCCTGAAGTGTTTGTATTGGGTCTGGCTGAGCACCTGCGCAACGTGCTGGTGTGCAAGGATAAGGCTACCATCGGACTGCTGGAAGTAGGTGAAAACCTCCGCGAACGTTATAAGCAACAGGCTGCACTGGCGCCTTCATCCTTCCTGCTCACCGCCCTGAATCTGGCCAACGAATGTGATATCCATTTCAAAATGGCCAGGCACAAAAGGCTTCACGTGGAGATGGCCTTGCTGAAAATGTGCCATGTCGGACGCGCTGTGAAAGGCGCCGAGCTGGAAAAAAAAACGCCTGACCTGAGGAATGCTGCTCCATCTGCGGCCAACGGAACCCGGGAAACGACTCCTATCCAGGCTAAACCCCTCGATACTACGCCATTGCCAGTAGTACCTCCCCCCCCCGGTTCAGTAAAGGAGGTCAGCAACGCCCACACCCTCAGTTCCAAGGATATGGTGGATGTGCGCAAGGGATTGCGACAAGGAACCATGAAGGTGGAGTCTATCCCCATGCGTCTGGATGCTTTTGATCAACTGGTGGAAGAAGAAGAAATCCACCGGGCCAGTCTGGAGAGCCGCTTGAATCTGGAAAATGCACGCATGGAGTGGAATGCCTATGCTGCCCTGATTGATTCCAATCTGGTGCGCATTGCCCTCACCAATGCGGAACTGAGGCTTGAAGACAAGTTGCTGAAAGTCATCGTAGGTACCACCATCGAGCAGAACAATGTGAAAGGTGAAATGGCCCGCATACTGGATGTGCTGCGCAAACGTTTGCATGATAATGCGCTGAAAATGGAGGTCGTCCTGGACGAGCAAAAACAGGCACAGCAGGCTCAGCAACCGGCCAGGGCGGCCCGCCCGCTCACCAACAGGGAAAAACTTGATAAAATGAAAGAAATTAACCCGGCTATTGAGGACCTGATCAGGAGATTTGATTTGAAGCTGGGGGAATAATAACCGGAAACCATTCCTGACATGAATTCGCCTCGACTGAGCATTTTTATTCCCACAAAGAATGAAGCCAAGTACATCGGAACGACCCTGGCACAATTTGAGCCTTTTTGGGACAAATACGACCTGGAGATCATCGTTTCGGATGCCAATAGTACGGACGAAACCGGGAATATTGTGCGGCATTTTGCAGAGCTCTCCAACAACAGGATAAAACTGGTGGAAGGAGGTCCGGGCAAACAGAATATTGCCATTGGCTGCAATCTGGGTGCTGACCAGGCCAAAGCGCCGCTCCTTTTCAGGATTGATGCTGATGTGCGGATTCCGGACAAAGAGTATTTCCTGGACAAGGTGTTCAAGGTTTTTGATGAAAACCCGAACCTGGTGGGTGCTACCGTGCCCCTCTGGGTGTACCCGGAAGAAGCGCGACTGTCTGACAAGCTATACCATATCCTGATGAATGCCATCATTCGGGGTTCTTTTTGGGTCAAAGCTCCCCTGGCCAAAGGTGAATGTCAACTGGTACGGCGGGACGCCTTTCAAAAAGTGGGTGGTTATGCCGAGCATCTGACAGCCGGGGAAGATTGCAACCTTTTCTATCGGTTGCAAGACATTGGAAAGATCAAATACCTGAGCTATTTGCGGATACACCACTCTCCGCGCCGCTTCCGGCAGTATGGTTACATCCCGCTTACCATGATCTATCTGCGGGAAGGCCTCTGGATGCTGCTGGGCAAAAAATCCTACCTGGAAGAATGGACGCCGGTGCGGTAGTGTTTTGGTTTTTTAGTGTTTTGGTGTTTTGGTGTTTTGGTGTTTTGGGGGTAGGAAATGTTAAGCATTGAATTTAATAAATTTGATTGACACAGTTTTCTGAACACTCTCCACTCTCCAGTTTTTGAACACTCTCCTTTCAAACGAATAAACGATTTAAACGTTTATGGATCGACTCCACCAAAGCACCAAAGCACCAAAGCACCAAAACACCAAAACACCCAAACACTGAAACACCAAAACACTCAAACACTTCCCATGCGCAAACTACTCGTTGTTCTTGCCTTGTTTTTGAGCGCTGCATCGCAGCTGAGCGCCTCTGTTATTTTGTTGCCCATGGACGAAAAGAGCCAGCGCAATCACCTGAAAGCATACGGCATTACCTATTGGGTGCTGGCTCAGGGGGTAGAAGCCTGGTGGCTGTTGAACTACCGCGGCGGCAGTTTTGCCTTTGTGTACACTCCGGCCTTTGAAAAGGAGTGCAAAACCCGCGATGTAAGCTATGAGATAATAGCAGATGCTCAGTTTGCCAATCTCCGCGATGAAATCCTGAATCCGGAAGTGAATCAGGATGTGATCAAGCTGGAAAAAGCCCCTAAAATTGCTGTTTATACCCCTGACAAGGACGAAAAAGGTCAGGTGATTCAGCCCTGGGATGATGCCGTGACCCTGGTGCTTACCTATGCGGAAATTCCTTACGATGTGTTGTACGACACTGAGGTGCTGCAGGACAAGCTGGCGGAGTATGACTGGCTGCACTTGCACCACGAAGACTTTACGGGAATGTATGGTAAGTTTTATGCCAGCAACAGCGGTCAGCCCTGGTACCGGCAGCACGTATCGCTGATGGAAAACCTGGCACGTCAGAATGGCTTCGACAAGGTGAGTCAGCTTAAACTGGCAGTGGCTAAAAAAATCAAGGAGTATGTGATTGGCGGTGGATTCATGTTTGCCATGTGTTCCGCCACAGATACTTATGATATCGCTCTGGCGGCCGAAGGAACCGATATTTGCTCCACGCCATTCGATGGCGATCCTACAGATCCGAACTTTCAGAGCAAACTGGATTTCTCCAAAACTTTTGCTTTTGAGAACTTCACGGTGCTGACCGATCCGGCGGTGTATGAACATTCCACCATTGACAACAGTGAAGTGACCGGCCGCCGGGTAACACCCGAGCAGGACTATATTACCCTGTTTGATTTCTCCGCCAAATGGGATCCGGTGCCTACCATGCTTACCCAGTGCCATACCCGTACGGTAAAGGGCTTTATGGGGCAGGCAACGGCTTTCAACAGGAAATTTATCAAGCCCAATGTGCTGATCATGGGTGAGAACAAGCCGGCCAACGAAGCCAGGTACATACACAATGCCTATGGAAAAGGGTTCTGGACTTTTTACGGAGGGCACGATCCGGAGGACTACCGCCACTATGTTGGCGATCCGCCAACCGATCTGAACCTGCACCCAAACTCACCGGGATTCCGACTGATTCTGAACAATATTTTGTTCCCGGCGGCTAAGAAGAAGCATCAGAAAACATAAGGTTGATCGTTATGAGGGAGGGGTTTAGTGTCGGGGTGAC
>JADZFI010000025.1 GCA_020850025.1 Saprospiraceae bacterium | reverse complement strand
GAGTGCGGCGAGGTCGACCTTTGCACTGTTAAGTACAATATGGTCGCGTTCAATTTTAGCGAGTTGAAGCACTTTTTCTACCTGGGTATTCAGGCGCAGGACCTGTTCCTTGATGATCCCGGCATAGCGATGCAGGCGGGGATCCTCCTTGATTTTATCATTTTTCAGGAATACATCGGTGGAGATGTTGATGGTAGAGATCGGGGTTTTGAACTCATGTGTCATGTTGTTGATGAAATCCCGCTGCAACTCCGAGAGTTGTTTTTGGCGAAGGATCACGATCATGGAGTATATGAAAAATGCTACGGTGAGCAGCATGAGGACAGAAAAGCCCATGACCAGCCACATATTACTGAGGATTTTGGCGCTTTTTCCGGGAAAGATGACCCCGAAGTAGTAAATAAAGTCCTGGTCGTAGTGCTTGGGGAGGGGTTCTGCCAGCGGCTGGCCATTGTCTTTTCGGGAGGAGTATTTGACCATTTTGCCGCGCACCATCTGATCGCTGGAGCAGTCGAAAATGCCGTATTCATAGTCTTCTTTGAGGCTTTGGGCTTCAAAGGCTTTACCCAGCACATGTTCCAGGTCGCTGGCTTCGAAAACATTATTGACATTAACCACCCAGTAGTTGGTGGATACTTGCTGGACGAGTTTTTGAGAGGGGAGTGCAAAGACGTTCATCTGAGCCAATTCGTTGGCTGCATCGAACAGTGCCTGATTGACCCGGCGGTTGAACTCCTGTTCCTGAAGGTTCCAGGTGCGGTACACCCAATACATCTGGAGCGCGAGCAGGCTCAGGCAGGAGAACGCGCCCAGAATGATCACCCGACGGATAATGACATTTTTCATAATATACTGTGATTAGCGTGATTTTGATGATTTGCGTGATGCAAGTACTAATTTCAAGAAGATTGAAAAACCCTCCTCATTCAAAACCAATCTAAGTGGGCTATAAAAAAGAGGACACAAAAAAAGCGAAACCCGCTGCATGGCAGTTGGTTTCGCTTCTGTTTTTATTCCTTTTTATCTTTTAAAAGGAAAATAACCTGGTAATCAGCTTATTCAGCGTCTTCCTGAACAACCACGAAGTCCACGGTAGCGATTACTTCCGGGTGGAACTTCACGGTAGCGGTGTAATTACCGAGTTCTTTCACTTCATCAGGCATTTCGATGATGCGCTTGTCGGCCTCTACACCCAGATCAGCCAGTGCTTTGGACAGGTGTTGAGCGGTAACAGAACCGTAAAGGTGGCCATTTTCGGCAGCTTTGGCGGCGATGGAAATTTTATTTCCGGCCAGTTTGGCTACTACTTCCTTGAAGGCTGCGATGATCACAGCTTCTTTTTTGGCGCCTTGTTTTTTCAGGCCGTCGAGACGGGCCATGTTGGGCTTGTTGGCTACGAGGGCCAGGCCCTTTGGAATAAGGTAGTTGCGGCCGTAGCCGTCTTTTACTTTCACGACTTCGTGCTTAGCGCCTACCTTTTCGATATGTTCGAGCAGAATGACATTCATTGCTGTTGAAATTTAATTGGTTGTTTACTTCATCAAGTCGGCCACGAAAGGCAGGATAGCCAGGTGGCGGGCGCGTTTAACCGCTGTTGCCACGCGGCGCTGGTATTTCAGGCTGTTGCCTGTGATACGGCGCGGGAGCAATTTGCCTTGTTCGTTGATGAACTGAAGCAGGAAGTCTGCGTCTTTGTAATCAATGTATTTGATGCCGAATTTGCGGAAACGGCAGTATTTTTTGCCACGCAGTCCGAGTTTCGGATTGCTCAGGAATTTAACATCTTCTCTTGAAGCAGCCATGGTATATGGAACTTGTGAATGTTGAGTGAAGGGTGGTGGTTTAAACGTCGAGGTCAACTACTTCCGGTGCAGAAACGGTACCGGTTTCTTCCGCAGCAAGAAGTGCGGAAGCTGCTGGAGCTTCTTTCTTCTTGGAGCGGGAGCCGATACGACCGTTGCGCTTGTCGTCGTTGTATTTAACACCGTATTTGTCGAGCTTTACGGTGAGGAAGCGGAGAATGCTCTCGTTGCGCTTCATGTTCAGCTCGAATTTCACCAGCCATTCAGAGGATTCACATGCAAATTCGATGCAATAGAAAATACCGGTAGAACGCTTGTTGATCTGATAGGCCAATTGACGGAGGCCCATTTCATCCACGTGAACAATGGTGCCGCCGGCGCCTTTGATCTCTTTCTGGATGGTTTCCGCTGTCGCTTTTACTTCATCGCCCGACAGGACTGGATCTACGATGAAGTTGACTTCGTAATGTCTCATTATGAGTCTGTTATTGAAAAAATGAATGAACGTTTGTTAAAAAACGGCCGCAAAGGTACAGACAATTTAGCATTTGAGCAATATATGGTTCGTTTTTTATTGAGCCGATTAACTATCTGCCGGGGAGTGGGGAGGATGATGTAGCTTTGTGGCGGGTTTGAGGGGTTTGAGGTATCGGCGGGTTTAGCCGCCGGTGCTTGAGGGGTTTGAGGGGTTTGATGGGAACCAGTTTGGTCTGGTTGTGGTTTTACATTTAAAACATTGACATTATGGAATCGATTCGACAGAAACAGGTGGGTGAGCTGATCAGACGCTATTTTGGCATGATCCTCACAGAAGCTGGAACCAATATATATGGCCGTGGCAAGCTTGTGACGGTTACCGATGTAAAGATGACTCCGGATTTGCTGGTGGCCAAAATATACATTAGTGTATATGGTACGGAAGACAAGCCGGAGGTGATCATGCAGATGGAGGAAGCCCATACCCTGTTACGCCAGGCATTGGCGGCTAAAATTGGGAAGCAAATGCGGCGCATGCCGGACCTGGAATTTTTTCTGGACGACACGATTGATGAAATGTACCGGGTAGAAGCCCTTTTGAACCGAGTAAACGAGGAAGACAAGAAAAAGCATTGAATAACCCGACCTCTCTTCAACTTTGGAAGCCTTAGCAATTGCCCGCCAAACCATTCGTCTGGAAGCTGACACGCTTTATGCCCTTGCAGAGAGTCTGGACGACAGTCCGGATTTTCAGAAACTGGTGGAGGCTGTAACCGCTGCCAAAGGCAGTCGGCTCGTGCTGACCGGAATCGGGAAAAGTGCCATTGTGGCTCAAAAGATAGTGGCCACGCTTAACTCCACCGGCACTCCGGCCCTATTCCTTCATGCCGCAGATGCCATTCACGGAGATTTGGGCATGATTCAGCCGGCAGATTTTGTCATTTGCCTGTCGAAAAGTGGGGAGACTCCTGAAATAAGAGTGTTGGCGCCGTTGGTTAAAAATTTCGGCAATCCATTCGTGGCCATCACCGCCAACCGACAAAGCACACTGGCCCGGCAGGCCGATTATCTGTTATATACCCCTATTGAAAAAGAGGCCGACCCCAACAATCTGGCGCCTACCAGCAGCACCACGGCCCAAATGGCCCTGGGTGATGCCCTGGCGGTGGCATTGCTTTCCCGTAAAGGCTTCAGTAGCCAGGATTTTGCCAAATTTCATCCAGGCGGTGCGCTTGGAAAACAACTTTACCTGCGTGTAAAAGAACTCTATCAACTACACGAGCGGCCGGTTGTTGGCCCTGATGCCACCCTGCCGGAAGTCATACTCGAAATGACCTCCCGGCGTCTCGGGGCAACTGCCGTGGAGGATGCCAACGGTACTTTATTGGGCATTATCACCGACGGCGATTTGCGCAGGATGCTGCAAAGAGGTAACGACTTCTCGAAGCTGAAGGCCTCAGAAATACTGACAGCCCATCCCAAATTTGTTTCACCCGACACCCTCGCTGTTGATGCATTGGCTATAATGCGCCAGTATGCTATTACCCAATTGGTAGTCATAGAACAGGGAAAATACATGGGCATTGTACACCTGCACGATCTGCTAAGGGAAGGTCTGGTGTAAGCCTACCCTACCCCTTTTCTTACTGCTAACTAACCAGATTCAGTCCCCTGACAGAGCGCCTGCTCACTCCTTTCGCCGGAGTGAGCAGGCGCTTTTTTGTCTATTCCAGATCGATTCAAAAAAATATTTAAAACTTTTTGAAAAAAAATTCACTTCACAAATAATTGATTTTCAATAATTTAAATTAATACAATCGAGTATCCTAAAGAAAGTACCGGGCTAATATAGGTTCTATGTATTGCAAAGAACCTCCCTATACCATTATCTTTGTGCTACCAACTAACAGGTTAGACCATGAACCTTTGAAAACCCGGAGCAACAACGACAATCACTAAGCTATGAAACCCAGTATCAAAATCACCTTGTCCGTTTTCACCTTTGCAGCCATGGTACTCACCGGGCTTGCAGCTGCAGAGCAGGTACCCAAAAACATGGTACCATCTCCGGAGCCTCTGATCAGTCCGAACATTATCAGTTTGAGTCCGAAGCTGGTTCGGAGAAAAAACCAGTTTGAGAAGGACGACAAAACCATTCGCGCCATGGACAGCCTGGTCATCAAAGATCTGCCGGCTTCCAACCATTAAACCACTCTCAGAATCTTCTGAACAACGCAAAAAATTATGGATATCGAAAATGCAAAAGCACAGATGCGCAAGGGAGTTTTGGAGCTCTGCATACTTGCCATCATTGAGGAAGATGAGGTATATCCCAGCGATATCATAGCGAGGCTCAAGAGCAACGACCTCATTGTGGTGGAAGGCACCCTCTACCCTCTTCTAACGCGTTTAAAAAACGACGGTCTGTTGGATTACACCTGGCGGGAAAGCAACTCTGGTCCGCCTCGCAAGTACTTCAA
The DNA here is from genome assembly GCA_020850025.1 of Saprospiraceae bacterium. Taxonomy (GTDB): domain Bacteria; phylum Bacteroidota; class Bacteroidia; order Chitinophagales; family Saprospiraceae; genus M3007. The sequence goes on along the minus strand of JADZFI010000025.1, from coordinate 433 downwards.
AATCACGGAAACCGGCCGGCAGTTTCTGGAGGCCCTGAGTGATAGCTGGCAACAATTGGTTCATTCAGTGGGTCAAACCATTGCCAAACCAACAAGCACTAAAAAAACACGCAAAACCGAGCAGCCTCCTGTGGAGGAATAAGGGTTATTGAGTGCGGGAAGGGATGTCATTTGAGGTCATTTTGCAGTCATTTAGAAAACATTTGAGGTCATCTGAGGTCATTCCCGGAAGAAAGCCACTGAATAACTTCATTTCAAACTAACATCAGCAATGAACAAGATACTGAATATCAATTTGGGCGGATATGCCCTTACCATAGACGACGATGCGTACATATATTTGTCGGCGTATCTCGACAGCATTCGCAAACGCTTCAGTGAAAGTGAAGGACGCGATGAAATCATTGGCGATATTGAGGGGCGCCTGGGTGAG